>DATIWW010000064.1:0-2246 GCA_035519175.1 Terriglobales bacterium | reverse complement strand
CCAGTTCCGCTCCGACGACCACCGCGCCATCTTCCTCTTCAACTCCATGCGCCAGGTCTCGCAGTTCCGCATCATCACGGCCGGGCTGCAGATCCTACTGGCCTTCATCGGCACCCTCACCCTGGGCATCGGTGGCGTGGGGCTGATGAACATCATGCTGGTCTCGGTGCAGCAGCGCACCCGCGAGATCGGGGTGCTCAAGGCCCTGGGCGCGCGCAAGCGCCACATCCTGCTGCAATTCCTCTCCGAGGCCCTGGCCATCAGCTTTGCCGGCGGCGCCATCGGCGTGGTCTTCTCCTTCATCATCGCCAAGTCGGTGGGCTCGCTCACCCTCTACAGCGCCCTGGCCAAGAACGCCGAGGCCGGCGATATCCACCTGATCATCGATCCCGGCAACCTCCTGGTGGCCACCGGGATCCTGATCTTCGTGGGCATCATCAGCGGCATGGTGCCCGCCGTGCGCGCCTCCCGCCTCGACCCCATCGAGGCCCTGCGCTACGAGTAAGATTCATCGCCGAGATCGCAGAGAGCGCAGAGAACTGCGGACTTCACGATCCACTCTTGCATCCTGGCGGCAGCGCGCCACCGTAGCACTGCCCGAAGGGCGGCATTTGTGTCAGCCCGGGGCGTAAGCCCCGGGGGTGGGAAGCGGAGAACCGCCGAGCCCCGGCAGGGGCGGCACGCTCCCATTTACAATCGAGCCGTGTCCCAAGCCGCCAATCCCCGCCTGCAGCGCGTGCTGGAGCAACTGCGCCTCTACGAGCACCCCCTGCTCGACTTCGACGCCCGCGCCAAGGGCGAGGGCGTCGAAGTGGTCATCCGTTTCAAGGACCCCAAGGTGAAGGTCCACACCTACTACTTCGAGCTGCATCCTCGCGACCTCGACCACCCGTCTTTCGAGTGGCACTTCCAGCGCCAGCTCTACGACTGCCTGCACGACTACTTCGTGGAGATGTTCACGCGCACGCCCCAAGACCGCAAGGACCGCCAGGCCCGGGAGCGCTCGTGAGCCTGCGCGCGGCGATCGAAGAAGAGGTCCGGCGCCGCGGGCCCATCCCCTTCTCCCGCTACATGGAACTCTGCCTCTACCATCCCCAGCTCGGCTACTACAGCCGGCCGCAGGAGAAGTTCGGCAAGGCCGGCGATTTCTACACCGCGAGCGACGTCCACGCCGTCTTCGGCCGCCTGCTGGCCCGGCAGCTCGGGGAGATGTGGCACGCGCTGGATTCACCCGCCCGCTTCGTGATCTGCGAGCTGGGCCCCGGCCGCGGCCTCTTCGCCCAGGATGTGCTGGACTGGTGCGGGAAGAACTTCCCCGCGCTGCACGAAGCCTCGCGCTACTCGCTGGTGGAAAGCTCGCCCGATCTGCGCAAGCGTCTGGTGGAGCGCTTCTCAAAGGAGATTGCCGCAGGGCGGGCCGAGGTCTGCGCCTCGCTCGAAGAGTGGCGCGGGCCGCTTGCGGATGCCGTCGTCTTCGCCAACGAGTTCTTCGACGCCCTGCCCGTGGAGGTGGTCACCCCGGAAGGGCAGGTGTATGTGGACGTCGAGGATGGGACGCTGGTCGAGCGCTTTCGTCCGCCCTCACCCGAGGCGCACGCCTTCCTCGATCGCTACGGCGTCCGGCCGGAGCCGGGCGAGCGCGTCGAGGTCCCTTTGGCCGCTATGGGGTACATGCAGGACATCACTCGCACGCTGACCCGCGGCTTCGTCGTCATCATCGACTACGGCTACACCCGCGAAGAGCAACTCGCCGGGCGCCATCGCGACACCCTGATGACCTATCGCGGACACATCGCCGGCGCCAACCCCTACCAAGCTCCCGGCGAACAGGACATCACCGCGCACGTCAACTTCACCGCCCTGCGCGCCGCCGCGGAGAGCGCCGGCTTCGAGAGCCTCGGCTTGCTGACCCAGGCGCAATTTCTCATGGGCATCGGCCAGGTCAACGAATTCGCCGACGCCTTCGAACCCTGCCTCCTGCCTCAGGAGCGCGCCAAGGTAATCCTCCAGCTCAAGCATCTGGTCACTCCGGCAGGCATGGGCGAGACCTTCCAGGTGCTGGTGCTCGCGCGCGGCGTGGAAAAAGAAAAGGCCGCTCGCTTGAGCGGCCTGGCCTTTGCCCGGTAACCGTCGTCCGCCGGCTGTTAGTTGCCCTCCGTGGACTTCGCACCCCGGTAGGGCGTGGAGAGATACTTGCGCGCCTCTTCCAGCGCGTTCTGGGTATTGTCGTTGGTCTGCAGCGCCTG
>DATIWW010000063.1:0-2928 GCA_035519175.1 Terriglobales bacterium | reverse complement strand
GCACGTGGATGCTGACGAAGTCGGCTTGGCTCAGGGCTTCGTCGCGGCTCACGTATTTGATCCAGGTGTGCTCGCCGTACATCTTGTGCTTGGTGCGCAGGTCCTTGATCTCCTGGATGCCGGCGATGAACTTGTGGTTCTGGTAGACCGGGTCGTAGCACAGGATGTTCATGTCGAAGCCGACGGACTTCTTGATCATGCCCAGGCCGATGCGCCCGGTGCCGATGACGGCGATGGTCTTGCCCGTGACCTCGTCGCCCAGGAAGGGCAGATAGGGATGCCAGGCGCCCCACTTGTTCTCCCGCACCAGGATCTCGGAGTTCCACAACTTGCGCGCCAAGGCGCCCATGATGAAGAAGGCGAACTCGGCGGTGGCCTCGGTGAGCACGTCGGCGGTGTGGGTGAAGGGGACCTTGTAGCGGTTGGCGTCGGCGCGGTTGATGTTGTCGAAGCCCACCGCGCACTGGGCCACCACCTTGAGCGTGCCCTTGCCCGCCTCGAAGACCTCGGCGTCGATGGGATCGCGCAGGGTGGTGATCAGCCCGTCGATGCCGCTGCGCACCTTCTCCACGATCAGGCGCTTGGGGGGCGCCTCGATCTCCTCGTACACCTCCACCTCGTAGCCGCGCTGGCGCAGCATCTCGAAGGTGTCCTTGCCGATGTCGCAGGTGGCGAACACGCGAAAGCGCTTCTGCTCTTTCATGGCCCTCTTTCGAAAGCTGGGATTCACACAGGAAGACACCACCCGGCGTGACCCCTCACGCCGGGCAGTCTCGATTCAAGGAAGGGATTTTACCGTACCGCGGCCAGCTCTTTCTCGCGGGCACGGGATTTCTTCACCCGCATGAGCTCGACCGCCTTCTGCGCGATGTGCTCGGCGCTGACCTCGAACTCCTTGATCAGCTCCCAGGGCGCGCCACTCTCGCCGAAGCGGTCCTTCACCCCGATGGCCCCGGTGATGACCGGCGTGCCGTAGAGTTCTGGGCTCTCGGTCAGGACCCCGCTCACCCGCCAAGCCAGGGCTCCGATCTGGTGCTCTTCGGCGGTTATGACCACCCCGGTCTCTCGCGCGGCGCGCAGGATGGCGGCCTCGTCGATGGGCTTCATGGTGTGGATGTTGAGCACGCGCGTCTCCCAGCCGAATTCCCTTTTCAGGATATATGCGGCGCGCATGGCCTCGGGCACCATGGGCCCGCAGGCCAGGAGGCTGAGGTCCTCGTTCTCGTCCTCGTAGTGGCTGGCCAGCACGGTATCGAAGGCGTCGGCGAACTGCTGGCCCTCACGGCGCAGGCGGATGACGTTGGCTTTGCCGAAGACGAACGGGGTCTCGGCGTGGGTGACGATAGGCGTGGCCTCGCGCGCAAAGCGCAGAAACTTCGGCCCCACGTGCTGCAGAAGCAGGAAGTCGGTGGCCTTGCGGGTCTCGACCGAGTCGCAGGGGACGACCACCACCATGTTGGGCATGCCGCACATGGCGAACAGGTCCTCCAGCGCCTGGTGAGTGGCGCCGTCGGGTCCGACCGAGACTCCGCCGTGCGCCCCTGCCACCAGCACATTGAAGTTGCCGTAGCAGACGGAGACGCGCAACTGGTCGAGGTTGCGGGCGGCGGCGAAGGTGCCGTAAGTGCCGAAGACGGGCAGCTTCCCTTCCTTCGCCAGGCCGGCGGCGGCGGCGGTCGCCGACTGCTCGGCGATGCCCATGGAGATCCAGCGCTCCTGGCGCTCCGGCTTGCCGGCATAAAACTCGCTGATGGTGATGGAGCCCGAGATGTCGAGCCCCAGGCAGACCACGCGCTCGTCGTCACCGTTGGCCTGCAGCGACTGCCCGAAGCCTTTGCGGGTGGGCTCCATCTTGACCTGCATGGTCTTGCCCGCGTTCCACCAGTAGTCGGCGCCGAACTTGGGCATCTTGGCGGCGAGCGTCTTCTCCGCATCCGCCTGGTAGGCTTTGGCCTTCTCCAGCAGGGCGGCGTGGGGGATCTTGTCGAGCAGCCCCAATTCGCTCAGGCCTTTCAGCATCTCCTCGTGGTTGGGGGCCTTGCCGTGCCATCCGGCCACGTTCTCCATGAAGCTGACGCCCTTGCCCTTGGTGGTCTCGGCGATGATGAGCACGGGCTTGCCCAGGCCTTCCTTGGCCTTCCCCAGGGCCTCGACGACCTCCTTCATGTCGTGGCCGTTGATGCGCAGCACCTCCCAGCCGAAGGCGCGGTACTTGGCGCCCAGGGGATCGATGCTCATGACCTCCGACACCGGACCGTCGATCTGCAGGCGGTTGTTGTCCACGATGCCGATCAGGTTCTCCAGCTTGTAGTGGGCGGCCTCCATCGCCGCCTCCCAGATGTTGCCCTCCTGTTGCTCGCCGTCGCCCATGATGCAGAAGGTGTTGAAGTCCTTCTTCTTGAGTTTGCCGCCCAGGGCGACGCCCACGGCCACGCTCAGCCCCTGGCCCAGGGAGCCGCTGGAGACCTCGACGCCCGGCAGCTTCACCCAGTGCGGATGGCCCTGGTAGGGCGAGTACAGCTTGCGCAGCGTGACCACGTCCTCCACGGGATGGAAGCCGGCGAAGGCCAGGCCCAGGTAAAGGGCCGGGGCCTTGTGTCCGCCCGACCAGATGATGCGGTCGCGCTCCTCCCAGTCGGGGTTCTTGGGATCGTGGTCGGCGACCTTGAGGTAGAGGGCGGCGACGATGTCCATGATGGAGAGGGTCCCGCCGGCGTGGCCGCTGCCGGCGGCGCGCAGCGCCACCAGGTCGTAGCCGCGCATCCGGTTGGCCTGCTCGGCCAGTTCCTCGATGGAGTAGTCACGGAGGACTTTGCCGGTCTTGGAATCGATGAGTGCCATGGCGTCTTCCCCCGGCGGAGGTCCTAGCGGGGACGCACTCCGCCCAACGGCCCAGCGTAGGCCGCTTCGGCCCGGGGGTCGGTGAGC
>DATIWW010000062.1:0-3245 GCA_035519175.1 Terriglobales bacterium | reverse complement strand
CGGCTGGCAGGGTTGCTGCGGTTGGGTGGGCGGCTGCTCCCCGATCACCACCCCCGTCAGCGTCACCGGTACGCCGCCGGCGATGGTCACCGGAGTGTTGGGCACGGGCTTGTCGTCCGGGCCCAGCACCACACCTGTGAGCACGCCGCCGGGGAAGGCGCTGTCGGGAACCAGCACGCTCGAGCCTTGCGGCGCCGGCTGCGGCGAGGCCGGCGGTTCGTGGCGCTGCGGCGGCGGTTGCTGCTGCTGCTGCGGCTCCTGCCGCTGCGGTTGCTGTTGCGGCTGCAGCGTCTCGGCCCCGCTGCCAACCACTTCGAGCAGAGCATAGATGCCGCTCTGGTCCACGGTGCGGGTGAGGCCGCTGTGGTACGGGTATTCCTCCATGCCACCGTCTTCCACCCACGTGGCTTCACCCCCGGACATGGTGAGGTGCACGATGTGGAAGGCGTTGGGGTTACTGAATCCCTCCGGCAAGGCAAAGGTGAGGATCAGCTGGCGGCCCAGGGGTGCGACCGCATCCGGGTTCTGGCCGGCGCGGGTGATGCTGAAGGCAGGGCCGGCGAAGCGCACCTCCCGGACGTTGGCCGTCTGCGGCCCGGTCGCGGACTCGGTCTTCATGCCGCCGGTGAGGAAGATGCCCCCATGGATGGTCCCGCGGAAGCGCTCCGCTCCCACCGTGCTGACCCGGATGCCGCCCCCGCCCGTCGTGCCGGCAGGATCCAGCACGTAGGTGCCGCCCTTCACGTTCCTCCCCTTGGACCAGACCACCACCTTCTTGCCGCCGGTGGCGACCCGTTCACCGGGGTTGATCTGCGAGATCTCGACCGGGTCCAACGGGTCGCCCTTCTCGAAGATGTGCCAGTCCACCTTGGTGACGAGCTTGACGTTGTCGCAGACGATCTCGGGCAGCACCGGGAAGCTGGCCGTGTTGGACAGGTTGCTGTTGGTGTTGGTGGCGGTGAAGGGACCTCCCTTGTCCACCTGCACCCACACGCCGGTGGTGGTGTTCATGCTGCTCACCCACTGCCCGTTGGAGAGGTAGGCGGCATAACCGGCGGAGAGCGCGATGGGCGCGTTCACCGGCTGCGCGTTGGCGTCGTAGACGGTGACTGCGATGTAGTGCGTCTTGCAGTCGGTGGACTTGAAGCTGATGTAGGGCTTGCCCGGCACCACGTACTTGTAGGGGACGGAGAGGCTGTCGAGGCCGTTGACGGTGGCGATGACGTCGGCGGTGCCGTCGCCGTCGCCCGGCAGGGGCGACTTCGGGGTCACCACCGCGATGGAGTTCAGCGAGACGTTGCCCACCTTGGCCGCAGCCCCGCTGAAGCCCACGCTGGTGTTACCGGGGTCGAAGCCGTCTCCGGAGAGGGTGGCGTTCTGCCCGCCCGCCACCGGGCCCACGTTGGGCGTGATCGAGTTCAGGATGGGATGGACGGGAGCCGGCACCGAAGCGGTCACGGAGTTATTGTTGGCCAGCGTGGCCGTGACTTTCTGCGTGCCCGCCACCGTAGGAGCGAAATAGCTGGACTGGAACTGGCCCGAGGCCGAGGTGCCGGTGGAGCCGGGGTTGACAAAGCCCGAGAAGCCCATGAGCGAGACCAACTGGCTCTGCACCGCGCACTTGCCGGCGTCGGCCACCGTGCCCGTCACGTCCGCCTTGGCGTTCACGAAGATGTAGGGATCGCCCCCGGTGGGCGTCACCGCCAGGTTCAGGATCTGCGAGGCGGAAGGGGCCGTGAGTTTGGCGATGGCGAACTGCCCGGTGTCGTTCAGCGCGACGCTCACCGCGACGTTGTCTCCGGGCGTGACTACGGCGGTGGCGCCGTTGCCCATCACGCTCCCGTACTTGGCTCCGAAGCCCGAGACCGTGATCGTCCCCGGCGACCAGCTCACGCCCCCGGCACCCAGGGTCACCAGGTCCGGCTTGCCCTGGTTCCAGTCTTTATTGGGCAGACCTTCGAAGTTCCCGGCCTCCCAGATCTTGCCTCCGTGCTGGACCAGGACGTTGAGATACAGCGTCTGCTTGCCGAACTTGCCCGAGGCCAGGTCCCAGGGAGTACCGCCGAAGGAGCCGGTCAGCTTCAAGGTCATGTTCTGCCCGCTGCCGCAGGCGGTGGCGGTGCTGACCGTGGGAGCGGTCTTGGTGAAACCGGTGGAGCAGGTGTTGGCGTTGTCGGAGAAGTAGTTGGCCGCGCCCCCGAACAGGAAGCCCACGTCGGAGAACTTCAGGCTCTGGCAGACGTCGGCCACCTCCTGGCCATAGAAGTCGCCCGGGTTGTTGACCTTCCAGCCCGTGGGCGAAGGGGGATTGGGGTCGGTGGTTGCCTCCACCATCTCGTGGGTGGCCACGCCGAACAGGGCTCCCAGGGAGCCGCCGTTACAGGGCTTGGTCGTAGGGAGAAAGAGCACGTTGCCGACGGGCGTGCCGTATTCGCCGTGTTCCCCCGTCTCGTCGCCCTTCTTCTGGCAAAAACCGGTCGCCACCATGCTCTGCGGCGGCACGTACACCGCCAGGATGACGTTGTCCTTCTTCAGGCCGGGGTTGGCCAGCAGCACGCAGTTCACCAGGTTGGGCAGGGCAGCGAGGGCCTTGTCCAGGGTCGCAGGAGCCGCCGCGCAGCCCCCGGTCGCGATGCCGCCCCCGAAGGTCGCGCTGGTCACGCTGTATTGGGTGAGGTCGGCGAAGTACTTGCTGTTGATGAGGGCCTCGGTGAGGTGGTCGATGTGGTCGTGCGCCATGTCGGGGGTGTTGGCGGCGACGTCGGTGTCCCACTGCGCCAGGCTCGAGTCCCAATAGACGTTGACGTAGCGCGGGTTGGTGATATCGCAGGTGCCGATGGGACAGAAGTTGCCCAGGCCTTGCGCATGGGCGCTGCCCGGCGCACCCAGCCAGCACAGCACGAGGAGGCATGCGGCCGCTCCCCATCCTCGGCGGGGGCTCAAAGCGCGCAATCCGGAACCGAACCCGCGAGCGAACATCCAGGGTCGTGTCGTCATCGTGCTGCGCCTTTCTTCGTGCGGAGGATTTTCGTAAGAAAGCGCAGGAGCCCGCAGCACGGCCCCGAGACCCGGAATCGGGCAAATCCTACTCGCTGGCGGGCCAATGTCAAGCGGCCGGTCGGCCGATGTCCCTCCGCGCGGCCGGGCGGTTACCCCCGCGCCGGGCGGGCCGCGGACGCCGCCTTGCCCCAGCGCAGCCACAGCAGGCCCCCGCCCACCACCAGCAAGATGGAGACCAGTTGCGT
>DATIWW010000061.1:0-2358 GCA_035519175.1 Terriglobales bacterium | reverse complement strand
CACCTCCATCTACTGCCTGCTGGCGTATATCCCCTTCACCTACCAGCAGGTGGTGGTGGGCCAACTGCTGCCCTGGCTCACCACCTTCGTCCGCATCCATCCTTATCTCTACTGTACGGCGCTGGTGGTGGTGGCGCCCACGCTGTGGGCCGCCTGGAAGCGCGCCCCCAAGACCACAGCCGGATTCCTGGTGGCCATGGTGGGCAGCGGCATCGCCCTGCTCGTTCATCCGGTTCTGTCCGGCCTGGAGAACAACCGCACCAGCCTCTATGGGTGCCTGGCGGCCATGCTGCCGCTGCTGTGGCTGGCGGTTTGCGACTGGATGGGACACGCATCGGCGCTGCACTGGGCGGATGCCGGCGGCGGCGAGGGCCGCCGCCTCTTCCGGGCGGCTTGGATGTCGGCGCTCTATCTGGCGCCTTTGTACACGCTGGTGCTGGCGCTGCGCGCCGCCCTGGCCCATAGCCTGCGCTTCACCGGCGAGCAGTGGGCCTGGGCCGCGGGCTGGAGCCTGATCTCCCACCTGCTCGCCTTCATGGCCCTGTTCATCGTGCTCGACCTCGAGGTGGCCCTGGCGGGAGTGTCCCGCGGCAGACGTTGGGCGGAGTTCGTGGGCGCGACCCTGGTGGCCGCCGCCCTGCTCTGGCTGGTCTTCCGCGCCCTGGTCTTTCCCCCGCTCTCCTTCCGGGGATGGCTAGCGGACGGGGTGGCGGCGGCGCTGGCCGTCTCGCTGGTGACCTTTGCCACCGGCATCAGCATCCGCCTGGCGCATCCCGAGGACGAACTGGAGAGCGGGCTGGCGCTGCTCCTGCTGCCGCTGCGCTTCCTGCGCCGCCTGCCCGCCTGGGCCCGCGCGATCTTCTTCGTCCTGCTGGCGGGCGCGACCTGGTACCTCGCCACCGCGACCTCGCAACTGGACTGGGAGTACCTGCTGCAGAAGCTGGCGGCGCTGTTCGTGTGGACGGTCACCTTCGCGGCCTTCTACTCCCTGCAGCGTCCCGCTGAAGGGAAGCGCAACTCGCTCTGGCGCTATGGCGCGGCCGCCGCCGTCCTCGTCCTCTATGTCGGTTTGATTACCTGGCAGCCGCGGGAGGCGGCGAGCGGCGCCGTCGAGAGCGAGGCCGCCGCCACCGTCGACGACTACGCCAACTACGACGTCTCCTTCCGCCTGGTGGATGAGCTGCTCTCCGGGCCCGGCGCCGGCTCCGCCGGCCAGCCCGGCAGCGGCGCCTTCTTCACCTTCCTGGCGGAGAACACCCACATCGCGCGCTCGCGTCCGGTGGCGCCCGTGGACATCCGCCTGGTCGAACACCTGCGCGACAGCGGCGGCCCCAAGCCCCACATCTTCGTCTTCGTCATCGACAGCTTGCGCCGCGACTACCTGGGTGCCTACAACCCGGCGGTCGCCTTCACCCCCAACTTCGACTCCTTCGCCAAGGACAGCGTGGTCATGCAGAACGCCTTCACCCACTACGGCGGCACCGGGCTCTCCGAGCCCGCCATCTGGGTGGGCGGCATGATGCTGCACAAGCAGTACGTCACTCCCTTCCTGCCCATGAACACGCTCAAGAAACTGGTGGACGCGGAGAACTACGACGCCTACGTCAGCAAGGACACCATCCTGGAGACCGTGCTCGGGCCCTCGCCCGAGATCCACGAACTCGACGCCCACCTGGCCACCATGTACTACGACTTCTGCCACACCCTGGGCGAGCTGACCGCCACCCTGGGCGCGCGCTCCGACCCGCGCCCGGTCTTCGTCTACACCCAGCCGCAGAACATCCACATCTCGGTGATCGACCGCGAGGGCCGCTCCGTGCCCAAGGGCGAGAGCTTTCCCCGCGGCTTCGATGCGCCTTACGCCTCCCGCGTCGCCCGCATGGACCGCTGCTTCGGCGACTTCCTCGTCTACCTCAAGAAGAGCGGGATGTACGACAACAGCATCATCGTCGTGACCGCGGATCACGGCGATTCTCTGGGCGAACGCGGACGCTGGGGCCACGCCTACACCGTCTTTCCCGAGATCGTGCGCGTGCCCCTGGTCATCCATCTGCCTCCGGCCATGAAGAGCAAGCTGGCCTACGATCCCCAGGCGGTCGCCTTCCTCAGCGACATCACCCCCAGCCTCTACTACCTGCTGGGAGAGCGGCCCATCGTGCCCAGCCCGCTCTTCGGCCGCCCTCTCTTCACCCAGACCCTGGAAGAGCAGCGCCCCTATGAGCAGGATGCCTACCTGGTGGCCTCCAGCTATGCTCCCGTCTACGGCGAGCTCACCCAGAACGGCCGCTACCTCTACATCGTGGACGGCGTCAACTACAAGGACTACCTCTTCGACCTGAGCGGCGACACGCGCGGCGT
>DATIWW010000060.1:0-4912 GCA_035519175.1 Terriglobales bacterium | reverse complement strand
GCGAAGCGCCTCCTCCAGCTCCGCCTGGTTGCCGGGAAGGCGGCCGTGGTTCTTGCCCCAAGCCGCCAGCAGGTTGCCGGCATCGCCGACCTGCTCCAGGAGCTTCCCGCGATGCAGCGAAACCTCCGCCCCATAGCTGCTGGGCAGGGCCGCCATGCCCACCAGCACGACTCCGAATCCCAGGATCAGCCAGCCGGGGGAAGAGCGGGGCCGCAGGGCCGCGTAGACGATCGGGACCAGCGCCACCAGCGCCCAGGCCAGCCAGTACAGCCCCTCTCGCAGGTAGCTGCCCTCGACGTAAAAGACCTGCCCGGAGCGGATCTGCCACCACTCCTCCAGCCTCCGGGCCGCCGGCAGGACCAGGGTGGCGCAGAAGAAGACCCCGATGATGCCGAGGATGGAACGCAAAGCTCTCATGATCTTCCCGCTCCTGGGGAGAAGCGGTGTGCGGCTGTATATCACCCGCACCCGCCAGGGTCAAGCCAGCCGCAGGAAGGGTGGACGCGTGCAGAGTCGGCCGTACGGCCATGGGCATCTAAGCAAAGCAGGACGGTTTCTCCCTCGTCCCAGAACGGCATGAGCAAGCGGTGGTGGCAAGGACTGGTAATTTTGGCAGTGGTCGAGAGAGGGGGAAACTTCCTACCATGCAGGCAGTGGTGTGGAGGGAGCCGATGCACCGTGAGTGGATCGCGGCCCTAGGCATCTTGAGCGGGCTGGGGTTCGCCGCCCTCGGCTATGAGATCCTGAAGCGCTATCACGCTCCCGCCGACGGCGTCGATCCCAACTACCTCTTTGCGTTGCGCACCCTGGTGGGCGCGGCGGGCGAGTTCCTCATGCTGGGGGGCGTGCTGCTGGCCCTGCTGCTGCTGGCCATCCTGCTGCTGGTGGGCTGAGGATTCAGTCCAGCCCGTAGGCGTGGATCTTGTTGAGGAGCGTCTTGTAGGAGATTCCTAAGCGCTGCGCCGCCGCGCTCCTGTTCCACTTGCATTCCCGCAGAGTCGCCTCGATCTTGGCGCGCTCCACCGATTCCACCGCGCGCGCCGCCACCTCGGGGAGCGATCCCTCCAGGGTCACCTCGCCCGCGCCGCCACCGCGCACATTGGCCGCCAGGCCCAGGTCGGCGGCATGCAACTCCCCTTCATTGAGGATGGCGGCGCGCTCGAGCACGTTGGCCAGCTCGCGCACGTTCCCCGGCCAGGAGTGGGCGCGCAGGGCGGCCAGGGCGTCGGGCGCCAGCCGCAGGCCGGGCTTGCGCAACTCGCGGCGGAAGCGCTCCAGCAGATGTTCGGCGATGCGCTCCACGTCGCCGCCGCGCTCGCGCAAGGGCGGGATGCGGATGGGGAAGGCGGCCAGCCGGTAGTAGAGGTCGCGGCGGAACTTGCCCGCCTCCGCCGCGCTCTCCAGGTCGCGGTTGGTGGCGGCGATCACGCGTACGTCGGCGCGGAAGGGCGCCGAGCCCCCCAGCCGCTCCACCACGTGCTCCTCCAGCACGCGCAAGAGCTTGGACTGCACCGCCGCCGGAAGTTCCCCGATCTCGTCGAGGAAGATGGTGCCGCCGTGGGCCAGCTCGAACTTGCCGGCGCGCCGGCTGTCGGCCCCGGTGAAGGCGCCGCGCTCGTGCCCGAAGAGCTCGTTCTCCACCAGGGTCTCGGGGATGGCGGCGCAGTTCAGGGCCACGAAGGGCTTGCCCGCTCGCCCGCTGAGCTGGTGGATGGCGCGCGCGAACAGTTCCTTGCCCGTCCCGCTCTCCCCCAGCAGCAGCACCGTGGTCTCGGTGGGTGCGATGCGCTGCATAGCGCGCGCCGCCTCCTGCAGCGCCGGGTCCTCGCCCACGATGCGCGGGAAGCCCAACCGCCGCGCATACTCTTCCTTGAGCACCAGGTTCTCGCGCAGGAGCTGCTGGCGCTCCAGGGCGCGGGCCAGCAGGTGGCGCAGGTGCTCCAGGTCGATGGGCTTCTGGATGAAGTCGTAGGCGCCCTCGCGCATGGCCGCCACCGCTTCGGCGATGGAGCCGTAGGCGGTCATGATGATGACCGGAACGGCGGGGTCGGCCTCCAGCGCCGCCCGCATCACCTCCATGCCCGAGCCCGCGGGCAGTTTCAGGTCGGTGAGCACGGCGGAATAGGGCTGGCGGCGGAGCGCGGCCAGGGCGTCGGCCAGGTTGGCGGCGGCCGTCACCTGGTAACCCATGCGCCCCAGCGCGATGACCAGCATCTCGCGCAGCTCCGCTTTGTCTTCCACCAGCAGGACGGTTTCCATAGACAACAAAAAGGCCTCCAGCCGGCTGGGGGCCGCTGGAGGCCGGATGGTTGCGGCGCTAGTCTCCCCAGGAGGAGGGCAGCCCCGCCTTGCGCAACTGCTCGCGCATGTCTTCGAGCTGCTGCTTGGCGGCGTCGAGTTGCTGCTGCTTGGCGGCCGTATCCGCCTGGTACTTGCGGTCATCCGCCGCGTACTTGGCCTGGTTCTCGTAGCGCATGCGGTTGCCGGCATCGGCGTAGTAGGTGGCGGCGCGGATCTGGTTCTCGCGCTTCAACACGTCCAGCTCGCGCTGCAGCAGGTCGATCTTGCCTTTCTGGTCCTGGATCTTCTGCCGCCACTGGGCTTCCAGTTGCTTCAGTTCCTCCGGCGAGCGCGGCTTGCTTTCGGCCGGACCGGCGGCGGCCTCCTCCCCTTCGCCGCCCACCGAGGCCGGCGCCGCCGGCGCCGGCGTGCCCACCGTGCTGATGCCGCTGCTGGTGGGGATGTTGTCGTTGGTCCAGACCTTGGTAGTAGGGGAGGGCGCGGGCTTGCTCCGCAGCGCCTCCCGGGCCATCTCAGCCAGGGATTTCTGCGAGCCTGGCTGGGAACTGGGCGCAGCCTGCGCCGCTGCCGACACCGCCAGCGCTCCGGCCGCCAAGGCCGCCATCGTCATGCGAAGCCACGGGATTCTCATAGTCGCTCCACTCCGGGACACCCCTTCGGTCGCCGCTTTCTGCTCCTATTTTATCCCTCTGCGGGGCCTTTTTCCGCTCGACGGAGGGAGGGAAACGACAGGGTAAACGTCGTCCCGGAGGGGTCGCTGGCCACGCTGATCGAGCCTCCATGCTCGGTCACGATGCGGTGGACCAGGGCCAGGCCCAGCCCGGTGCCGCCCGCCTTGGTGGTGAAAAAGGGAATGAAGATATGGGCCAGGTTCTCGGGAGGGATGCCGGGACCGTTGTCGCGCAGGGTGATGCGGGTTTCCTGCTCGCCGGCCTCCGCCGCCACCTCCAGGCTCACGGGGATGGCGCCCGGGCCGGCCTCGGCACTGTTGCGCAGCAGGTTGGAGAAGGCCTGGCAGAGCGCGGTGCGGTCGCCCTCCAGGGTCAGCCCCGGGGGCACCTTTCCCAGGTCGAGGTCGAGGGTGCAGCCGCGCGCGGCCTCCTCCAGCAACTGGCGCAGGTCCAGAGTCTCGGGCTCGATCTTCTGCGGCCGGGCGAAGTTCAGGAAGTCGGTGACGATGCGGGTGAGGGCCTCGGTCTCGCGTGCGATCTTGCCGCCGAAGGCACGCGCCTCCGGGTGTTCGTCCGCGGCCAGCATCTGGGCGTAGCCGGAGATGGTGGCCAGCGAGTTCTTGAACTCGTGGGCGATACCCGCCGACATCTCCCCCAGCGACGCCAGGTTCTCTTTCAGGCGCATCTGGCGCGAGAGGTCGGCGATCGCGGTGAGGTCGCTGACCAGGCAGGCGGCGCCCAGGGAAGAGCCGTCGCGCGCGCTCACCGGGGAGAGAGTGATGCCCAGCACCCGGGCCTCGTTGGCCGGGGTGAGGTAGTCGGCCTCCAGGCGGCGGAAGGAGCGGCCTTCGCGCAGGGCCGCTTCCACCGCGGCCACCAGGTCGGAGGGAGTCTCGTCTCCCTCCGGGCTCTCGTCGCGCACCGCGCCCGTCCCCCGGAACAGGTCGCGGGCGTGCAGCCCGAAGACCGAGGCGTAGCCCAGGATGGTGCGCGCCGCCGGGTTGGCTTGGCGCACCAGTCCCGCCGAATCGAAGAGCACTACCCCGCTGGTCAGGTTGGAGATCACGGCCTCGCTGACGTTCTCACTCTTGGCGGCGCGCTGCCGCTCGATGCGGTGCAGCCGCTCCACCTCCCGCTCCTGCTCTTTGAGCCGCTGGATCACCGCTCGGTAGGCGGCCGCCTCGAAGGCGGCGCCCTCCACCGGCGGACCGCTCTCCTCCACTTCGCCTTCCTCGCGGAGGCTGCGCCGCAGATAGCGCATCAGCAGCGCTGCCGCCACCAGGGCCGCCGCCGCCAGCAGCAGGACGAGGAGCATCTTCATCACCAGCGGATTGGCCAGCAGCTTCACAGCGGCATCCCCAGATACCAATTCATGGCGGCGTTGCCCGCGAAGGCGGCCACCACCGCCATCCCGCCCAGGAAGATCCCGAAGGGGACCTCGTAGCCATGGTAGAAGACCAGGGCGGACTTCCAGGCGCGGCGGCGGGAAGCGGCCGGGTCCTCACGGCGCTTGGCCTGGCGCCGGCGCGTGCGCCGCAGCCACACCACCAGCACCGTGCCCAGCCCGAGCAGCGAGCCCACCACTGACGCTCCCAGCAGCGTGAACAGAGTCAGCTTGACGCCCAGGAAGGCCCCCACCATGCCCATGAGCTTCACGTCGCCGAAGCCCATGCCCTCGCGGCCGCGCGCCCACTTGTAGGCCGCACCCGCGCCCCAGATCAGCCCCGCTCCCAGTCCCGCGGAAAGCAGCGCGCCCGCCAGCGAGAACAGCCGCCAGGCATAGGGCCAGTGGGCGGCGGGGGAAAACAGCGCTGGCAGCAGCACCAGCGAAAGCTCATCCACCGGGAGCAGGAGGCTGAAGGCCAGCCCCAGGCCCAGGCCGCTGAGCGTGAGTCCGTCGGGCAGGAGTTTGGTTTCCGCGTCGGTGAAGATCAGCCCCA
>DATIWW010000059.1:0-2473 GCA_035519175.1 Terriglobales bacterium | reverse complement strand
TGTAGCGGATCGATACAGCTCGGCGCGCGAGATGGGCGAGGCGCTTTCTGTCGCACGGCGTGCTTCCGCCCCGGCAGTCGCTGCCGCAGTTCATCCCGCCATTCGCACCGCCACGGCCCCGGAGGTTGCACCCGAGGAGGTCGCTGCCGCCTCGAAGATCCCGACAAGAGTCCCCTTCCCGACGCCGATCGCGACCGAGCGGCTGAAGACACCGATGCCGAGCGCGCCAGCTCTGGCCGCGGATGCCGTGGCGCCAAGGGCGCAGACCACCTGGGTTCCCCCCGCCAGGCCGACGCCACCCCAACCCGCGCCGCCAGTCCGCCGCTGGGGCTGGCGGAGTGTCGCGCTGGCTGCGGGAGCTGTCGGGGCCCTCAGCGTGGCCGGCGTAAGTGTGGTGGTCTACCAGCGGACGCAACAGCATGCCGTCGCCCAAGCTGGCCCAATGCCCCAGAGGCCTGCGACGCACCCCTTGGAAGCTGCCCGTGCTCTTCCTACCGCCCTGCCTACAGCCACCGGCCCCGCGCCCTCGGCCGCACGCCCTGCCTCGCCGGCGCCGACGGCCCCCGGCCGCGTCCCGACGCCGACTCCTGCGCCTCGCACGGCGGAACCTCTCCGTCCCGTGGCCCCCGCGAGGACGGCGGATCGTTCAGCGCCGACGGTGGCCTCGTCCCGCTCAGCCGCACCACCCTCAACACGTTCGGAGACGCGCCCAACGCCGACGCCGGCCGCGCAAGGACAGAGTTCGATCACACACAACGCTGGCATCCAAGCGCCGCTCCCACAAGCCCCCGCGGCGGCCCCTGTCGCCGAGGCACCGGCCCCGAATGCGGCAACTCAGTCTCTAGCGACGGTTTCCGCGCGTCCAGTCGAGACGAGCGCACCGGCGGCTACCAGCGCACCAGGCGCTCCAGTGTCCGAAGCCAACGGCGTCTTGGCGCTGCAGGTGAAACCCTGGGCTGTCGTCGCCATCGACGGCCAGGCCATCGCGGGACACCTCGATGCGCGCAAGGCTATCCCGCTCGGCCCAGGTGCTCATACCGTCATTCTCACCCACCCCGACTTCCAGCCGTTCAAGCAGATCGTCAACATCGCCTCAGGTAAGACGCTGAACGTGACCATCGATCTCAGGGACGAGGCTGTTCGCCGCAAGCATTGACGAGGAGGTAGCCCATGGGAAGGCTGCTCGGCGTCTCTCTCGCAGCGTGGTTGACCGCGGGCCCGGCGGTCCTTCAGACGCCACCCGATCAGGCACCACCCACCACGCCGGAGCCCACACTCCAGGCAGGCGTCAGCCAGTACGACGAGGGTGACATCGCCGGTTCGGTCTTCACCCTCGAGACGGTGATTCGCAGCCTAGCCGTCGAGCCCGAAGCTCACGCCAAGGATCTGTCCCAGGCCTATCTCTACCGCGGAGCCGCGTTCGTGCGTCTGTCGCAGGAGGAGAACGCCAAGGGCAGCTTTGCGGCCGCACTGCAGTACGACAAAGATCTGCGGATCACCGAAGAGAAGTGGCCGCCGCGAGTGGTGCGGGTGTTCGAGGCGGCGAGGGCCGGGAAAACGAAGTCTGTACTGCTTCCGCCCTCCCACGTAGCCAAGAAGGCCGGCATCGGCGCTCTAGGGATCGCGGGGATCGTAGGAGGAGCCCTCGCCGTTGGCGGAGGCGTCGCAGTGGCCTCGCATTCGAGTAGCCAGCCGCAGCCCACCCCAACACCCACACCCGTACCGACGCCAACCCCAGCGCTGTTCTCTCCGATTGAGTCCGTGGGTAAGGTCACCATCGTGTTTGTGGCGGCGAGTCCTGCCATCGGGAGCACGATCCCGGTCAAGTGGTCGTATCCTATTCCTAGCAATGTGCTGCAGCTTGCGGTGGACATGACCTCCACTACCGGGACAATAACGGCCTACCTTATGGCAAGGCTAGAAGGAAGCTGCGGCGCTAGCGTGTGGCTTGTAACCGGGGATGGGTTTGGGAAGAGCACGCTGCAGGGGAATGTGCCAGTACGGGAAGTATTCGGTACCAACATAATGCATATAGGGACCTGCGGCGATACGTTCACAACAACGACGGCGAAGTTCTGTGTTGGGCAGGGGTATCAGCAATGTCAGACGTACCAGGAATACGCGATGCCCTTTACGTGGAACGTGACGCGCTGATGTGTAGGTCCACCAACTGACTAGCAACCGCGAGACCTGACTCGCACGCGGTCTTCGACGACCACGAACGCCACGGACAACCATGGGCCGGCTGCAGGGGCACTGAGCCACTCGAGCGGCTTGGCGCCGGCCCCGGCGACACCCTCACAGCCTTCCGCTCCATTTCCGAGAGTGTCTCCAGCGCGGCTCTCGTCGACATCCTGGGACGATCAGGCCTTGGCACGGATGTGATCGGCGGAACAACATCTCCAAGTGCACAGCTGGTCCAGCTAGGAGGCGGGTCTCGCTCCCGAGCGCGGAGGGCGTGTTCTGCACATCT
>DATIWW010000058.1:0-3516 GCA_035519175.1 Terriglobales bacterium | reverse complement strand
ACGCCGCGGCCACGATGGCGCGCGCCACCTCGCGGTTCTGGATGATGAAGGCGACGCAGACGGTGGCGATGGCGATGCCGGCGAGGACCAGCGCGAGGCGCGCGAATCCGAGCGGCTCGGCGTCCGGCTGCGAGCCGACGTGCGCGAGGAAGCGGCGCATGAAGAGGTAGTTGAGCAGCCCCAGCAGGAGCCCGGCCGCGCAGACCGCAAAAGCGAGGTGCCAGCCGAAGGCGATGGCGATGAGCGGGGTGGCGATCTGGGAGGCGGTCGCGCCGACGTTGACCGCCATGTAGTACATGGTGAAAGCGCTGTCGATCTGCGCCGGCTCTCCCTGGTACAGCCGCGAGATCAGGTTCGCCGGATTGGCCTTGAACACGCCGCCGCCCACCGCCACCAGGGCGAGCGCGGGAAAGAGCAGCGCGGGCCGGTCGGGCACCGCCAGCAGCGCGTACCCGAACGTGAGCACGATGGCCCCGAGCACCATGGTGCGCTTGCTGCCCAGCAGCTTGTCCCCGATGTACCCGCCCGCCGCCGGAATGGCGTACGCCAGCGCGGTGAAGGCGCCGAAGGTGAGGTTTGCCCGGTCGTCGCTGTAGGAGAGCCGCTGCACCATGAAGAGGACGACGACGGCGGTCATGCCGTAGTACCCGAAGCGCTCCCACATCTCGATGAGGAAGAGGGTGACGAACCCGAGGGTCTTCCTCCGGGCGGTGGCGCTCTCGGCTTGGCGCATTCGAAAACCCGGCGACACAATACAGGTTTTCCTCTTCCCCGGCGCCTTGTCAGACCCCGCTGGCAGCATGCGGACCATGGCGAGGACCGCGATCCAGCACGTGTGCAAGGCCTGCGGGTTCCGCACGGCCAAGTGGTTCGGGAAGTGCGGCGGTTGCGGCGCCTTCGGCTCCGTCGAGGAGGAGGAGGCGCCGCGCGGGAGCGGGCGGGGCCTGTCCCTGGCGCTGCCCATCGACCAGGTGCCCGTCTCCATCGGCCGCCGCGAGCGCACCGGCATCCGCGAGCTGGACCGGGCACTGGGCGGGGGGCTGGTGGCCGGCGCGGTGGTGCTCCTGGCGGGGGATCCGGGCATCGGCAAGAGCACGCTGCTCCTCTCGGCGCTCCACCGCCTTTCCGGGCGCGACCGGCCGGTGCTCTACGTCAGCGGGGAGGAGTCGCTGCAGCAGATCCGCCTGCGCGGCGAGCGGCTGCGGACCCTCTCCCCCGGGCTTCTTCTCGCCGCGGAGACCGACGCGCTCCTCGCCCTGGAGCACGCGCGCAAGCTGCGGCCACGAGTGCTGGCCGTCGACTCCATCCAGACCCTGGCCCTTCCCGGGCTGGACAGCGCACCGGGTTCCGTGGCCCAGGTGCGGGAGGTGGGCCACAAGCTGGCGGCCTTCGCCAAGGAGACGGGCACGCCGGTGATCCTGGTGGGCCACGTCACCAAGGAGGGCGCAATCGCCGGCCCACGCGTGCTCGAGCACCTGGTGGACACGGTGCTCTTCTTCGAGGGCGACAGAAGCCACGCCTACCGGGTGCTGCGGGCGCACAAGAACCGCTTCGGCTCCACCAACGAGATCGGCGTCTTCGAGATGAAGTCCGAAGGGCTGGCCGAGGTGCCCAACCCCTCCGCGCTCTTCCTCGCCGAGCGGCCGCGCGGCGCTTCCGGCAGCGCGGTGGCGGCGGTGATGAACGGCTCCCGGCCGCTCCTGGTCGAGGTGCAGGCGCTGGTGGCCGATTCCGGATCGGCAGGCTCGCCGCGGCGCACGGCGCTGGGCGTCGACTCCGCGCGGGTGGCCTTGCTCACCGCCGTGCTGGAGCGGAAGGAGAAGCTGATCCTGGCGGACAAGGACATCTACGTGAGCGTGGCGGGCGGCGGCGCGCTGCCGGAGCCGGCCGGAGACCTGGCGGTGGTGGCCGCGCTGGTCTCTTCCGCGCGCGACCGCCCGGTGCCGCCGGCCACCCTGGTGCTGGGGGAGGTGGGACTGGCCGGAGAGGTGCGCGCGGTCGGGCAGATCGACCAGCGCCTGGCCGAGGCGGCGCAGCTCGGCTTCGACCGGTGTGTGCTTCCCGCGGGAAACCGCGCACGCGCCTCGGCCAGCGACCTGGAGCTGTGCGGGGTGAAGAGCGTGCAGGAGGCGGTGCAGGCGCTGTTCGCATAGGATGGCACTCCAGTGCCCGACGACCCGGAAGATCGCCGCCGGCACCGGCGCGCGCCCGTCGACCTTCAGGTGAGCCTGCGCTTCTCCTCCGTGCAGCAGTTCCTCTCCGCCTGCGCCGGCGACATCAGCGAAGGCGGCATGTTCATCCGCACGGAGGGGGCGGACAAGCACGGCCCGGGCGAAATCGTCACCTTGCAGTTCGACGCTGGGAGCGAGCGCATCGTCCAGGGCAAGGCGCGGGTGGTGCGGGTGGACAAGGGCGGCATCGGCGTGGAGTTCGTAGAGCTCGATGAAACCTCCCGGCGTCTGATCGAGATGATCGTGCGCATCAAGCTGGCCGCGGGGTGACGCTTCCAGTTGCGGTTGTGACGCAAAGGCTGTTGCGCTTCCGCCCCTGAGCCCGGAATCACTGCTTTTCGTCCGGGCACCCGGCTTGCGAACGAACCGGCATCGACACTCGCGGAGGAGCGATGCCGGGATTCGTCCTGGGATTGGCCACGGCGCTGGCGATTGCCCTGGCAGCGCCGCGAGCCCAGGCCTCTGGCCGGGGCGGGGGTGGAGGCTACTACCCTTCGTATCCCGTCATCGCGATCGTCGGCATCTCGGGGATCGCGATCCTGGGCGCCGACGTGGTCCTCACCGCCTTGGACGTGGGGAGGGTCGTGAACGGCCAGCCGGCATCGATCGGACACGGAGTGTTCGAGACCCTCCTTGCCGCGCCCCAGGTGGCGTTCGGCATCAGCGAAATGAACGGCAGCCCCAGCGGAGCCTGGACCGGGTACACCCTCTGGATGGGAGCGCTCGCCGTGCACGGCATCTGGTCCGTAGCCGCGGGGGTGCACGCCGGTGCTGCGGGAGAAACTCCCGGAACGGCCAACCCGGCCTCCGCGGTGCAGATCCGCTTCGGGCCCACCTACGCGCCCGTGGGGCAGATGGCGCATCCGGGCTTCGGGTTGGTGGTGCGTTTCTGATCCGCGGTCCCGCGCGAGGGCTGTAGCGCCGCGGCCCGCGCTGTAGCGCCACCGATCGCGAGCGCCTTCGATGCGCGGGATTTCCGAAGGATTCGCACGGCACGCCCCTTGCCATCTCCCGGCTTGCGGAGGGGAAGCGCCATGCGAACGACGACCTTTCTCGCCTTGAGCCTGGTCCTGCTGATCGCCGCCGGCATGGCGCAACCCGGTCGCTGCTGCGGCGCGGCAGGGCAGAAGCCGGCGGGCACGGCGCTGGTCGTCAAGGCGGTCGCGGCCGCCCTGCGACCCTCGCTCTCTCGCGGACTTCCCAAGGCGCAGCAGGGCGGGGCTGCCGGAGCAGTGACCGCGCCCGGCCTGGCAATCCTGGCCGCCTACAAGAACCCACCTCTTCC
>DATIWW010000057.1:0-2407 GCA_035519175.1 Terriglobales bacterium | reverse complement strand
CCGCTGGTTCGATTCCTTCCTGGGAGCCGCCGAGCGGCTGCAAACCGCGGCCGCGGCCGCCGCCTGAGAAGCGGCCCCGCCGCCCCCGGGGGCGGCGGGGCCGCGCCGTCTTCCCCAGCCGCGCCGAATGAGGTAGCGCAGCTCCTGTTCCTTGAGGTAAACAAGAGCTTCCTGCGCTGTCCCAAGCTGGAGACCATGCCATGACCCACACCGGCCACGAGTTGCTGCTGGAGATGCTCGTGATCTTCGTGTGCGCCAAGCTCCTGGGAGAAGTCTTCGAGCGCCTGGCGTTGCCGGCGGTGCTGGGCGAGATCCTGGCGGGAGTGCTGCTGGGACCGTCGCTGCTGGCCTGGGTCACCCCCGGCGAGACGGTGAACGCCATCGCCGGTATCGGCGCCATCTTCCTGCTTTTCACGGTTGGTCTGGAGATCCACCCCAAGGAGTTGGTGCGGGTGGGCGGGCGCTCGCTGCTGGTGGCCGTGCTGGGAGTGGTGGCTCCCTTCGTCCTGGGCTTTGTCTACCTGGCGCTGCGCGGCGAGCCCGCCCACGAAGCCACCTTCGTAGCCGCGGCCATGGTAGCCACCAGCGTGGGTATCACCGCGCGCCTCATGGGCGACCTGAAGGTGCTGCAGACGCGGGTGGCCCGCATCATCCTGGCCGCCGCCGTCTTCGACGACATCCTGGGCATGGTATTGCTGGCGGTGGTCTCCGGCCTGGCTACCCGCAACGGCGTGAACTGGCTGCAACTGGGCGTGCTTACCGCCGAGGCCCTGGCCTTCGCCCTGTTCATGATCCTCGTGGGCCCGCGCCTGGTCCGCCACATGCGTCCGGGGCTGAAGAAGATGTCCACCCAGAATGCCCCCCTGGTTCTGGCGCTGGCGCTGTGCCTGGGGCTCTCGGTGGCGGCCTCGAGCATCGGCATGGCCGCCATCATCGGCGCCTTCTTCGCCGGGCTGATCTTCGCCGAGTACTCGGAGGAGTGGAACCTGCACCCCCGGGTGAACGCCATCAACGAATTCCTGGCCCCCTTCTTCTTCTTCGCCATGGGCGCCAAGCTCGACCTGCGCGCCTTTGCCGGGGACCTGTGGCTGGTGGCCGCGGTGGTCACCCTGCTGGCAGTGGTGTCCAAGGTGGGCGGCTGCGGCCTGCCCGTGCTGCGCGAGGGCTGGAACACGGCGCTGAAGGTGGGCCTGGGCATGACTCCGCGCGGCGAAGTGGCGCTCATCATCGCCCTCATCGGGTTGCAGACGGGCATGATCTCGCAGCGCGCCTATGCCGTCGTCATCGTCATGACCGTGGTGACCACCCTGCTGCCCCTGCCCCTGCTGCGCGCCCTGTTCCGCAAAGACGCGTCCGCGTCTGCCTAGCCTCACCGTTCCAGAGGCTTCCGCTTCCTCGCCTTACGCCTTCCCGCCTCTTCCGGCGCAGAGATTGTAAAGCCACGCCAAGATGAGCCCGGCGATGCCGCCGTCCACCAGTCCGTAGCCGCCGCCCACCAGGACGTCCCCGACCGAGCGCGAAAAGTGGAAGCCGGGATAGACCGAGCTCATCATCTGCAGGAACGCGGCGCCGTAGGACGGGGCCGCCAGGTTGATCAGCCCCAGGCACAGGAGGCACCCGCCCCAGAGCAATCCCGACGCCAGGGCCATACCCTTGATAGAGAGTCGCATACGTTGTCCTCCTCTACATCGCAGAACGATACACCTCTTTGGGTGTTGGGCGGTGACCAAGGTCACAAAGAGGTAGCGCGGCCCCATCGCCGTCGGGGTTGTTCCGGGCGGCAGCCGCGACATCCCGGTCACGGGGTGGCCCCCGAACGATATAATCCGGGGCTTCAGGGGAAACGACCGAGGAGGCCTATGCCGGGACTGAAGGGTCGGGTAGCGCTGGTGACGGGGGCCTCGCAGGGCATCGGGCGGGCGTGCGCGCTGGTGCTGGCGCAGGCGGGCGCGGCCGTGGCCCTGGCCGCCCGCAACCAGGCCCGGCTGGAACAAGTGGCCGGCGAGATCGCGGCCGCCGGCGGCACCGCCGCCGTCTTCCCCATGGACGTGGCCGACGAGGCCCAGATCAAGTCCGCCATCAAGGCGGCACTCGAGCGCTTCGGCAAGATCGATATCCTGGTGAACAACGCCGGCATCACCCGCGACGGCTTGGTGCTGCGCATGAAGCGCGCCGACTGGGACCAGGTGCTGGCCACCAACCTGACCGCCGCCCACCTCGCCATCCAGCAGGTCATGAGTTCCATGCTCAAGCA
Organism: Terriglobales bacterium; assembly: GCA_035519175.1. Classification (GTDB taxonomy): domain Bacteria; phylum Acidobacteriota; class Terriglobia; order Terriglobales; family Acidobacteriaceae; genus DASPRL01. The sequence goes on along the minus strand of DATIWW010000057.1, from coordinate 153 downwards.
GCGCTGGGGGAGGATCATCAACATCACCAGCGTGGTGGGGCAGATGGGGCAGGCGGGGCAGGCCAACTACGCCGCCTCCAAGGCCGGCTTGATCGGGCTGACCCTGGCGGTGGCGCGCGAGGTGGCCTCGCGCAACATCACCTGCAACGCGGT
>DATIWW010000056.1:0-8875 GCA_035519175.1 Terriglobales bacterium | reverse complement strand
CAGGCGCTGGAGCGGGTGGGGCTGGGAGCACGGCTGCGGCACCGCCCCAGCGAACTCTCCGGCGGCGAGCAGCAGCGGGCTTCGCTGGCGCGCGCCCTGGTGAACCGGCCGCAACTCCTGCTCGCCGACGAGCCCACCGGCAACCTCGACAGCCACACCGGCAGCGAGATCATGGACCTGATCCTGGAACTCAACCGCTCGCTGGGCATGACGGTGGTGATGGTGACGCACGAGCGTCCGCTGGCCGAACGCTACGCGCAACGCATGATCTTCCTGGCGGACGGCAAGCTGGTGGACCAGCAGCCCAGCGGGGCGGCGGAGGCACGCGCGTGAAGGCCTACGACCTGGTGGAGCTGGCGGGGCGCAACCTGCGCGAGTCGGTGCTGCGCAACTCCCTCACCATCCTGGGTATCTCGGTGGGCGTGGCCTCGCTGGTGGCCATGCTCTCGCTGGGCATCGGCCTGCAGCAACTGGCGGGCAAACGGCTGGAGAAGGCCGGCATCTTCGACACCGTCTTCGTCACCTCGCGCCGCGACTTCCGCGGCATGAACCGCGAGGAGAACGCCGGCGGAGCCAGCCCCGAGCAGGCGCGGGCCCTCGACGAGCCCGCGCGGCTGGAGATCGAGCGCCTGCCCAACGTGGTCGAGGCCTATCCCGACCTGCGCTTCATCACCGAGGTGCGCTACGCCGAGAAGCCGCACCTCACCATGGTGGCGGGTCTTCCCTACTCCGCCGGGAACACCGACGCCTTCGAAGGTCTGGCGGGCAGCTTCTTCTCTTCCGACACCGCGCCCGAGGCCATCCTGCAGAAGCCCTTCGCCGAGCAGTTGCTCGGCCGCAAGCCCAAGCCCGGTCTGGACGACACCAAGGCCGCCGACCTAGCCAAGGAACTGGTGGGGAAAGACGTGGTCATCCTCTACGCCCAGCGCGCCGCGCCCTCCTCGGGCGAGGAGACGGCGGAATCTTACTCCGTCATCTCGCGACGCCAAACGCTGAAGATCGTAGGCATCTCCGACGTGGACCCGGAAGGCATGCGCGGCCCGGTGCGCGCCAATCTCTTCCTGCCGCTGAAGCTGGCGCAGAACCTGCACGTGATGCAGGCCTCGGACCTGCGCGACAGCATGCGCTCCTTTTCCAACGTGCCCACCTACCTCTCGCTCACCGTGCGGGTGAAGAGTCCGAAGCAGGTGGAGCAGGTGCAGAACGCCATCAAGAAGATGGGCTTCAACACCTTCTCCATCCTGGAGGCCAGCCGCAGCCTGCAGCGCTTCTTCAAGGTGCTGGACCTCTTCCTGGGGATCTTCGGCAGCCTGGCGCTGGTGGTGGCTTCGCTGGGCATCATCAACACGCTGGTGATGGCCATCCTGGAGCGGCGGCGCGAGATCGGCATCATGAAGGCCATCGGAGGAAGCAACTGGGACGTGAAGCTGCTCTTCTTCGCCGAGGCCGGGGCCATGGGCGTGGTGGGCGGAGTGCTGGGCGTGGCGCTGGGCTGGGCCATCGGGCGGGTGATCAACTTCGGCACCAACCTCTACCTGGAGCGCCAGTCGCTGCCGCCGGAGAACCTGTGGTCGGTGCCGTGGTGGCTGGTGCTGGGCGCGATCGCGTTTGCGCTGCTGGTCAGCCTGGCCGCCGGCCTGTATCCCGCCTCGCGGGCCGCGCGCCTCGATCCGGTACAGGCTTTACGCTACGAGTAGACTCTGGACGGGAACATGGGAATCCGCGGAATCCTTCTCACCCTCACTCTGCTGGCCGGAACGGCCTGGGCGCAGCGCCCCGAACTGGTGCCGCAGACCGGGCACGGCGCCACCATCGACGAGGCCATCTTCAGCCCCGACGGCAAGCTGCTGGCGACCTCGGGCAGCTACATGGTCAAGCTGTGGTCGCCGGCCACCGGGCGGCTGCTGCGCACCCTGCGCGTGGACACCCTGGCCTCCGCCATGGCCTTCAGTCCCGACGGCAAGTATCTGGTGGTGGGCGAAGGCATGGGCGCGGAGGTGGAGACGGCGCCCGTCGACAGCCCTCTGCGCAAGGCCGGCGACGCCTACCAGGTCCAGTTCTGGGACGTGAACACGGGCGAGCTGGTGCGCAAGGTGCGAGGCCACGCCTTCTGGATCTCCTCGATCGCATTCAGCCCGGACGGCAAGTGGCTGGCCACCGCCGGCTCCGAAGGCGAGATCCTGCTGCGCGAAGGCGCCAGCGGCCGCGTGCTGGCGCAACTGCGCGGGAAGGTGGAGTCCGAGAAGGCAGTGTGGCCGCAGGTGACCTTCAGCCCCGACGGTTCCCTGCTGGCCTTCAGCGATGGCCAGGATGACGTCGAGGTGTGGGACGTCGCACGGCGCGCCCGCCTCCGCGATCTGGGCCCGGGCACGCGCGGCGCCGCCGGCTTGCGCTTCACCAGCAACGGAAAGTCCCTGGTGGGCGTGATCGCCGCAGCGGAAAAAGGAAAAGGTGGCGACCTGGTCCTGTGGGAGCTGGACACCGGCAAGCAGGACCTGCTGGTCCCGGGCATCCATGGCAGCGTCGCCATCTCCCATGACTGGAGCCTGCTGGCGGTGGGCACGGAAGCCGGCGACGAAAAGAGGATCGAGTTCTACGATCTCACGAAGGGGACCAAGCTGGGCGCCGCCATCCCCGGCTACGGCATCCTGGAGTTCTCTCCCGACGACGCCATGCTGGTCAGTTGGAATCCCTACGTGGAGACCAAGCAGGTGGAGGGCCTGGGCGGAGGAGGCGGCAGCCCCGAGATCATCGTCTGGGACCTGAAAAAGACGCTGCTGCCGCTGCAGCGCATTCCCCGCTTCAGCCTGGAGGACCGGGCCACCGAGGTGGTGGCTTACAGCGTGGCCGTGGGCGACGGCGGGCGCCTGCTGGCGCGGCGCATCGCCGGCATGACCGGGGGCGACACCCTGGCGCTGTGGGACCTGACCTCCAACTCCGGGCCGCGGCTGCTGCGCGCTCCCCAGGGCGTGACTGCGAACATCGCCCTCAGCCAGCGCGGCCGGTGGGTCGCGCTCTCGGTCCCGGGCGGCGTGCTCACCGCCGGCCTCGACAAGGGCGAGCCCAAGCTCCTCAAGCTGCCCGAGCACGACAGCTCGGCTTGGACCGATATCCTGGCCCTCAGTCCGGACGAGCAACTCCTCGCGCGCACCGGCATGGACGGCAAGATCAAGCCCCTGACCATCTGGCAGATCGCCTCCGGCAACGTCACCGTGAGCCTCACCGACGTGGTGGGCTTCGCCTGGTTCCCCGACTCGCACCAGTTCGTCACCGGCGACAAGGAAGGAAATATCCAGGTGCGCGCCAGCGAGACCGGCCAGGTGGTAAGGAAGCTGGGCGTCCACGCCAAGGTGAACGCGGTGGCGGTCAGCCCCGACGGGCGGCGGGTGGCCAGCGGCGCCGATGACGGCACGGTCCGCATCTGGGATGCGGGTACCGGAGCGCAGGTGGCCGCCTTCGCCGAGCCCGGCTGCGCCTACGCTCCCAGCGAAACGGCCAAGAAGAGCACGGTCACGATCAAAGTGATGCCCGATTGCGTGGCCGCCCTGCAGTACAGCCCCGACGGGCGGCTGCTCGTGGCCGCGGGGCAGGCCGCCGCCGCCTCCATCTTCGTCTGGGACGCCGCCACCGGCAAGCTGCTGCACAGCCTGACCAACTCTTTCGACGCCACCGGCAGCGCCGACAGTAAGTTTCCCTTCGCCTTCACCGCCGACAGCCGCTTCCTCATCCAGGGCACGCGCTACATCACCTTGTGGGACCTGAAGAGCGGGCAGCCGGCCGCCATTCTGGCCACCGCCTCGGGCGGAGACTGGCTGGTGATCTCCCCCGACGGCTACTTCGACGGCTCTCCCGGAGGCTGGAAGGGCATCGCCTGGCGCTTCGGGGGCAGCACCTTCGATGTGGTGCCGGTAGAGGCCTTCTATGGCGACTTCTATGAGCCCGGCTTACTCTCGGCGATCGTGGCCGGGAACGCGCCCCGGGCCAAGCAGGGCTTGGAGGAGCGCGACCGCCGCCAGCCGCTGGTCACGCTGGAGGCGAACCCGGCAGCGGACCGGCGCACCGCCGCGCTCGCCATCCACGTCTGCCAGGCTCCCCCGGACACGAAGCACAGCCAGGGCAGCGGAGCGCGCGACCTCCGCCTCTTCCGCAACGGCATCCTGGTGCGGCGCTGGCACGGAGACCTGCTGCAGGGGAAGGCCTGCCGCGACCTGGCTGCCGAAGTCGGCCTCACCGCCGGCATGAACACGCTGGTGGCTTACGCCTTCAACGATGGCGACATCAAGAGCGAGGACACGACCGCGCCGGTGGAAGGGGGCGAGAAGTCCGCCGGAGCGGAAGGCACCGGCTACATCCTGGCGGTGGGCGTGGACAAGTACGCGCCCCCGGGCATGGACCTGCGCTACGCGCGCGACGATGCGCAGGCCTTCGCCACCGAGTTCGCCCAGGACCAGGCCGCGCTGCGGAACTTCAAGACCATGGTCCCGGTCTCCCTGCTCGACGACGACGCCACCGCCGCCAACATCCGCGCGGCGCTGGCCATCCTCGCCGGCGACCCGGTGCCGCTCAGCGAGGCGCAGCGCCGCCTCTTCGCCGGCCTGCGCAAGGCGCAGCCGGAGGACGGCGTCTTCCTCTTCTTCGCCGGGCACGGCACCGCCGTCCACAACCAGTTCTATCTGCTGCCGCACGACTTCGCGCCCGGCGCGATGGCCGAGGACCCCGAGCAGGCCCACGCTATCTCCGACGGCGATCTGGGCCGCCTCTTCGAGGGCATCGACGGCCGCCACTTCCTGGTCATCATCGACGCTTGCCGCTCCGGCCAGGCGCTGGAAGCGGAGGAGAAGCGCCAGGGCGCTATGAACTCCAAGGGCCTGGCGCAACTGGCCTACGAGAAGGGCATGTACATCCTCACCGCCTCGCAGGCCTATCAGGCGGCCATGGAGGCCTCGCAGTACGGCCACGGACTGCTGACCTACAGCCTGCTGGACCTGATCTCCCACCCGGCCTCCACCGGCGGGGAACTCTACCTGCTCGACTGGCTGGAGGAAGCGGCAGAGCAGGTGCCGGCGCTGCAGCGCAACTTCCTGGAGGGCTCGCGCGGCTTCAGCCTGGTGGAGGGCCAGGAGAGCCTGGCGCCCGCGCAGCGCAGCGTACAGCGTCCCCGGCTTTTCTACCGGCGCGACCCCGACCCCAATCCTCTGCTGGTAGTGGCGCCGCCGGCCCAGCCTAAGTAGTTCAGGCGGCAGCGAGCGCATTCTGGACGATCCCCTGGGCCTCGGCGACGATGGCGTCGAGATGCGCCGGGTCGCGAAAGCTCTCCGCGTAGATCTTGTAGATGTTCTCGGTGCCGGAGGGGCGAGCCGCGAACCAGCCGCTGCTGGCCACGACTTTCAAGCCGCCGATGGGAGCGTCGTTGCCGGGAGCGCGGGTCAGCTTTGCGGTGATGGGCTCTCCCGCCAGGGTGGACGCGCGCACGGCCTCGGGTGAGAGCTTCGCCAGCTTCGCTTTCTCCTCCGGAGTGGCGGCAGCGTCGATGCGGGTGTAGCAGGGGGCGCCGAACTCGGCGGTGAGTTCGCGGTAGTGCTCGCCCGGGTCCTTGCCGGTGCGGGCGGTGATCTCAGCGGCAAGCAGCGCCAGGATGAGGCCGTCCTTGTCGGTGGTCCACACCGTGCCGTCCTGGCGCAGAAAGCTGGCCCCCGCGCTCTCTTCCCCGCCAAAGCAGAAGGAGCCGTCGAACAAGCCGGGAGCGAACCATTTGAAACCCACCGGGGTCTCGCACAACCGGCGCCCCAGCTTCCCCACCACGCGGTCGATCATGCTGCTGCTGACCAGGGTCTTGCCCACCGCGGCGGAGGGCTGCCAGCGCGGCCGGTGGGTGAGTAGGTAGCGGATGGCCACCGCCAGGTAGTGGTTGGGATTCATCAGCCCGGCCGAAGGCGTAACCACGCCGTGGCGGTCGGCGTCGGGATCGTTGGCGAAGGCCACGCGGTACTTGTCCTTGAGCCCGACCAGCCGCGCCATGGCGTAGGGGCTGGAGCAGTCCATGCGGATCTTGCCGTCGTGGTCGCAGGTCATGAAGGAGAAGGTGGGGTCGACGGCCGGATTGACCACGGCGATGTCCAGACCGTAGGTGGAGTTGATGGGCTCCCAGTAGGGCTGCGCCGAGCCGCCCAGGGGATCCACCCCCAGCCTGAGGCCGGCAGCGCGGATGGCCTCCATGTCCACCACGTTGGCCAGGTCGCGGACGTAGGGCAGGACGAAGTCCGCCTGGCGGGTAGAGGCCATCTTGATCGCGGCCTCGTAGGGAACGCGCTCGACGCCGGCGTTGCCGGCGCGCAGCAATTCGTTCGCCCGCTGCTCGATCCAGCGAGTGACCTCGGTGTCGGCGGGGCCGCCGTGGGTGGGGTCGTACTTGAAGCCGCCGTCCTCAGGCGGGTTGTGCGAGGGCGTGACCACGATGCCGTCGGCCAGGTGCTGGGTGCGGCCGCGGTTGTAGGCCAGGATGGCGCGCGAGATCACCGGGGTGGGAGTCACGCCGTCGTCGCGCTGCAGGACGGTCTCCACCCCGTTGGCCGCCAGCACCTCGAGCGCGGTGCGCTGCGCGGGCGCGGAGGCCGCGTGCGTGTCCTTGCCCAGGTAGAGCGGGCCGTCGGCGCCCTGCCTGCGGCGGTAGTCGCAGATGGCTTGGGTGATGGCCAGGATGTGGGCCTCGGTGAAGGTGCCGCGCAGCGGCGAGCCGCGATGGCCGCTGGTCCCGAAGGCCACCCTCTGCTCGGGATCGGCGAGGTCGGGAGTGCGTTCGAAGTACTCGCGCTCCAGGCGGGCCACGTCCACGAGAATCTCGCGGGGGGCGGGCCGGCCCGCCAGCGGGGAGAGCGTCTCTTCTTTCTTGGCCTGGCTCGCCATCTCCTCTATTAGACCACCGGCGGGCCCGCCAGGCAGAGGGCGGCAGCGCCGGCGATGCCGGAGTCTTCCCCGTAGTGCGCACGCAGCAGCGGGATCTCGCGGCAGCGGGAGTTGATGGACCACTGCGGCAACTGCGCCCGGATGTGCTCGAACCACTCCGCGAACAGCTCGCCCATGCCGCCGCCGAAGATGATGACCTGGGGCTCCAGCACGTCGATGACGTCGCCCAGCCAGATAGCCAGCAGGTCGGCGGTGTCGCGCACGACGCCGGTGGCGAAGGGATCGCCGCCTCGCCAGGCCGCAGCCACCACTGCCGCCGTCACCGCCTGCGGATCCCCTCCCGCCAGTTCCAGGACCTTGGCTCCGGCTGCGCCCGCGGCGGCCAGGCGCTCGCGGGCGCGTTGGGCCATCGCCGGCCCGGAGGCCAGCGCCTCGATGCAGCCGCGCTTGCCGCAGCCGCAGCGCGGACCGCGATAGTCGATGGAGATGTGCCCGGCCTCCACGGCCGCGCCCGTGCGCCCGTGATAGATGCGGCCGTCCAGCACCAGGCCGGTGCCGATGCCGGTCCCCAGCGTGGCGTAGAAGACGTAGCGGAAGCCGGCGCCCGCGCCCCACAGGGCTTCGGCCAGGGCGGCGGCGTTGGCATCGTTTTCGACGTGCGTGGGCAGACCGTGCGCCTTCTGGATCTCTTCCACCAGGGGGAAATTGCGCCAGCAGGGCAGGTTGGGAGGATTGAGGACCACGCCGCGCTCCGGATCGAGCGGGCCCGGGCTGCTGATGCCGATGGCGGCGGGTGCTGCTTTCCCGCCTTGCGTCTGCAAAGCAGCGGTGATGGCGCTTTCCACCGAACGCAGTCCCGCGGCCGCGTCTTCCCGGCTCACCATGGGCACGCGTGCCTTGGCCAGGATGCGCCCGCGCGCGTCCACCAGCCCCGCGGCCACCTTGGTGCCGCCGATATCCACGCCGAGAAAGGTAGGCTCCACGCGACTCCTTCTCACGGGCGGCGCGGCAACCGCCTCATAGCCGCGCACCGTGCTCTGCGAGTATACTGCCGCCGCCTTTGGGTCCCCGGTCCGGACCCGGCAAGCGAGACCCCTATGAACAGCACGGTTGCGGGCGTTCTGCTGTTGCTGGCTGCCGGAGCCATGAACGGCAGCTTCACCCTGCCCATGAAATTCACCAAGGGGTGGGCCTGGGAGAACACCTGGCTGGCGTGGACGCTGTGGGCCCTGGTGCTGTTTCCCCCGACGGTGACGCTGGCCACGGTGCCTCAACTGCGGGCGGTGTACGGCAGCGCGCCCGGTGGCGCGCTGCTCATCGTGATCGCGTGCGGCGCGGGCTGGGGGATCTCGCAGGTCTTTTTCGGGCTGGCGGTGGACGCGGTGGGCATCGCCCTGGCCTTCTCCGTGATCCTGGGACTCTCGGCCGCGGTGGGCAGCCTGGTGCCGCTCATCCGCCTGCACCCGGAGCAGATCTTCACCACGCAGGGTCTTGAGGTGCTGGGCGGCGTGGCCCTGGTGCTGGTAGGAGTGGGCATCTGCGCGGTGGCGGGACGCAAGCGCGAGGCCGCGCTGGGGCAGGCGCCGCAGAAAGCCTCGGTGTCGCGTGGCCTGCTGTGTTGCTGCTTCAGCGGGGTCGGCTCAGCGCTGGTGAACTTCGGCCTGGCCTTCGGCCAGCCGCTGCTGGCGGCGGCGCAGAAGCTGGGCGCCTCGGCGACCTGGTCGCCCAACGCCGTCTGGATGCCGCTGATGTGCGCCGGCGGCATTCCCAACCTAGTCTATTGCGGTTACCTGCTGCGTAAGAACCGCACCGGGAACCGCTTCGGCAGCCGGGGCACCACCGGCTACTTCCTGCTGGCCGGGCTGATGGGCGTCTTTTGGTTCGGCAGCACGCTGATGTACGGCGTGGCGGCGGGGCGGCTGGGTTCGCTGGGCACGGTGCTGGGCTGGCCGCTGTTCATGTCGCTGATCGT
>DATIWW010000055.1:0-12547 GCA_035519175.1 Terriglobales bacterium | reverse complement strand
CGTTACCCAGCCTATGTTTTTCGAAGTCCATCGCCTCAGTCCGTTCGGGCCGCGCGCCCTTGACGTGGACGTGGTGCTCGATCTCATGATCCACGATCTCGACATCGTGCTTGCGTTCGTCCATTCGCCGGTCAGGGAGGTGCGCGCCGTCGGCCTGCCCATCCTCACCGGCAAGGTGGACATCGCCAACGTGCGCCTGGAGTTCGACTCCGGCTGCGTGGCCAACTTCACCGCCAGCCGCGTCTCCACCGAGCGGGTGCGCAAGCTGCGCTTCTTCCAGCCCCACCAGTACGTCTCCATCGACTACACCCGCCAGGATGTCATGATCTTCGCGGTAGGACCGGGCGCCGCGCCCCAGGGCCCGCTGGGCGACATGCTGGCGGCCAGCGAGGACACTCATCCTTCGAGCGCCGACATCAAGCTGCTCCGCCCCGCGGTGGTCCACGAGGAGCCCCTGCACGCCGAGCTTTCCGCCTTTCTGGAGGCGGTGCGCACCCGCTCCCAGCCCCTCGTCCCCCTGGAGGATGGCCGCCGCTCCCTCGCTCTGGCCCTCGAGATCCTGGAGACCATCCGCGAACACAGCCAGCGCGTGAACCTCGACGCGTTGCGCGCCGCGCCCCGCCCTTAGGGGGTGTTCCGCAACCTGGTTGGGGGCCGCGGGTTCTTAATCCCGGGACGCTTTTTTGCGCGCGGGTTGCCGCCGATTAGTGCGAAAATAGTTACCCTGACCCCGACGACCCGAGGAGCATCTAAATAATCTCCGCCCTTGCGCGGAGCGCTCGTCCTGCTATGGCCATGACGGAAATCCCGACGGCGCCTCCGGCGCCTCGCCCGGCCCCGCCGCTCCCGTCCCCCGACCTCCCCAGCCTGCTGCTGGAATTGGAGAGCGAGCGCGACCGTCTGCTCTGGCGCCAGGCCATCCTGATCTCCGTCATCGTCCACATGGTCTTGATCCTCTCCATGCCCTCCCTGCAGAAGATCTGGCCGCGCTCGCTGCCGCTGATGGCGCCCTCGGCCGCCGATCTGCTGAAGGACCGCAACCTGACCTTCGTGGAGATGCCGCCCGATAACCAGCGGGTGAGCAAGCGCCCCGACACCAACATCGCCTCCGACAAGGACCGCATCGCTTCTTCGCGCCGCCCCATCATCGATCGCAAGACCCTGGACGAATTGCGCGCCAGCCCTCCGCCGGGCGCGCCGGGAGCCCCGGGCCAGCCCTCTCCCTTGCCGCCGCAGGCGGCCGCCGCCGCGGCCGCGCCGCCCGCGCCGTCGGCCCCGGCGCAGTCGGCACCTGCCAACCCGAGCGCGCGCCTGGAAGGCCCGCCGTCGCTGGCCGGCTCCGGCCGCGGGGTCTTCTCGACTTCGCCCTCCGCGGGCACGGCCGTGGAGGAGGCCACGCGCGCCGCCGCCGCCGGGCACGGCTCCGGAGGCAGCGCGGGAGGCTTCGGTCTGGGCACGCGCTCCGGCAGCCCGGTCTCCAGCAACATGGAGATCCTCAGCGACACCATGGGGGTGGACTTCGGTCCCTACCTGTCGCGCGTGCTGGCGTCCATCCGCACCAACTGGTACGCGGTGATCCCCGAATCCGCCTATCCGCCGCTGCGCAAGAAGGGCCAGGTCACCTATCAGTTCGCGATCCTGCCCGACGGGCGGGTGGCCGGCCTGCATCTCGAACTCGGCTCCGGCGACGTTCCCCTGGACCGCGCCGCCTACGCCGGCATCAGCGCCTCCGATCCCTTCCCTCCCTTGCCGCAGGAGTTCAAGGGTCAGTTCCTGGCGCTGCGCATCCGCTTCTACTACAACCCCGACCGCAGCGACCTGCGCTGAGCACTAGCGCTTGCCGAACTCCTGTGCGTAGCCTTCCCACTCGCGCTTCAGCTTCGCCATCAGCCGCAAGAAGCCGGGGTTCTTGCGGAAGGACTTGAAGTGGGGATCGTCGCGGAACATGGGGTAGTTGGGCAGGCCGTTGCTGCTGGCCGTGCCCAGTAGCGCCACCGCCTTGGTGGTATTTCCCAGCACGGCGTAGCCTGCGGCCGCGGTGTGCACCATGTGGTGCGTGTGCAGCAGCGACTTGGGTTTGCGCAGGGCGCTGAGCAGCAGTTTCTCGGCCCGGCGCCGCTCCCCGCGCTTGGCCCACAGCAGGCCTTCGCAGGCGATCAGCATGGGGTCATCGGGCAGAACCTGCGCTCCCGCCCGGATCAGGCTCTCCGCCTTCTCCAACTGCCCGCTGTAGAGCGGCCCCGTGGGCGCGAACAGGTTGGCCCATACGTTGCCACGGTCGATGGTCAGGGCGCTCACCATGTACTCCGTCCCTTCGTCGTAGGAGTTGCGGTAGAGATAGGTCTGCCCCAGGAAGTTCAGGGCAAAGGGATCGTCGGGGTTGCTGGCCAGGGCCTCCAGCAGGCCCTGCTGGGCTTCTTCCATCAGTCCAACGTGCAGCAGGATGCAGCCTCGCCACACCAGCGCCTGCGGCCATCCCGGACTGTGGCGCAGCGCCTCGCTCAGGGAGCGCAGGGCTGCCCTGTGCTGGAAGCGCTTGGCCGGGGTCCACACCATCCGCGCCCGCGCCACGTGGGTCTCGGCGTTCTCCGGGTCCAGGGTCAGCGCCCGCCGCACCGCCTTCTCCGCCTTGCCCATCCACAGCGGGCCCGGCTCCATGGTCCCGCCCATGAGCACGCAGGCCTCCGCCAGCCGGGCCCATGCGTCCGCGAATTTGGGATCGAGGCGGGTGGCGTTCTCGAGCATCTCCACCGCGGTGCGCGTGTCCCAACGGTTGAGCCGCGAGAGCCGCTCCACGCCCCGCAGGTAGAGTTCGTAGGCCATGGGGTTGCGGGTGGGCGGCTCCTCTCGCACTTCCGCCGCCGGTTTGAAGCCCAGGGCCCTGGCCAGGCCCTCCGCGATCTTGTCCTGCAGGGCGAACAGGCCTGTCATCTCCGAATCATGCTTGGCGGAGAGCAGGGTGGACCCGTCGCCCGCGCTCCACGCCTGCACGTGCACGCGCAACTGCTGCCCGTACTTCTGGATGCTCCCGTCCACCAGCACCTGCACGTTCAGCTCGCGCGCCGCCAGCAGCGGGTCCATGGCCTGCCGGGCGTAACGCAGCACGCTGTTGACCGGGCGCACCAGCAGTTCGCCGCTGCTTCCCAGCTGGTTGATGAGCGAGTCGGCCAGGGCGACGCCCAGGTATTCGTCCTCCGGGTTGGGCGTCAGCAGCTTGAAGGGCAGTACCGCCACCGCGCGCTTGCCGGCCACCGCCGTCGGGGTGACGCCCAGCTCCAGGTCGCGGGACAGGTTGGTCAGGTCTACCTTCACTTCCTGCGCCGACTGGTAGCGCGCCCCCGGCTGCTTCTCCATCAACTTGTGGACGACGCGCGCCAGCTCTCCCGGGACCTTGGGGCCTGCCGCGTTCAGCGCCGGCGGCGCATGGTTCTGGATCTGCGCGGCCAGCGCTGCGGGGGTCGGCCCGGGAAACGGACGCTTCCCCGCCGCCAGTTCGTACAGAGTCACGCCCAAAGAAAAGAGGTCTGAGCGCGCGTCGGTGACCTCGCCACGGAATTGTTCCGGCGCCATGTAGGCCAGCGTCCCCGCCACCGCGGAGTCGGGCGCCCAGGCGGGCGCGGCGCTCTGCGTCGCCGTCAGGGTCTCGGCCGCCAGTTGCCGGGCGATGCCGAAATCCAGCAACTTCACCCGTCCGTCCGCCTGCACGATGACGTTCTCGGGCTTGATGTCGCCGTGCACGATCCCCTGGGCATGCGCCGCGGCCAGCGCCTCCGCCACCTGCGCCCCCACCCGCAGCAGCGCCCGCGCTTCCATGGCGCCGCCGCGCAGTTCTTCCCGCAGCGTCCTCCCCGTCACCAGCTCCATGGCGATGAACAGGTGCTCGCCCTCTTCCCCGACCTCATAGATGGTGGTGATGCCGGGATGGTTCAGCGCAGAAGCCGCCCGCGCTTCCGCCAGGACCCGCGCCCAGCGCTCCGTGCGTCCGGCGCCGCGCTCCTGCAGCAGCTTGAGCGCGACTTTTCGCTGCAGGCGCTGGTCGTGAGCGCGGTACACCACGCCCATGCCGCCGCTGCCCAGTTGCGCCTCGATGCGATAGTGCGAGATCGTCTGCCCGACCATGAGGGAGCCCGTGCCGGCGGCCATTCTCATGCGCCTCGCCTGCCAAGTCAATCGAAGCTCGATACAATGGCGGCATGCGGGCACAGCGCCAGCAGGTCCTGGGCATCATCCTGATCGCGCTGCTCGTCCTCCTGTTCACCCTGGCCCGCTTCTTCCGCGCCATCCCCTGGAGGCTGCGCTAGTGCCAGCGCCCCAGCCCTTGCTGGTGGTCCTCGTCGGTCCCACCGCCAGCGGCAAGACTGCGCTCTCGCTGGCGCTCGCCGAGCGCTTCGGCGGGGAGATCGTCAACTGCGATTCTGTTGCCGCCTACCGCGAACTGGAGATCGGCACCGCCAAGCCTTCGGCCGATGAGCGCGCCCGCCTCCCTCACCATCTCTTCGACATCCTGGCTCCCGACCAGCCGCTGACCGCCGGCGACTATGCGCGCCGCGCCCGCGCCATCCTGGCCGAGATCCGCGCCCGCGGCCGCCTGCCCATCGTGGCCGGCGGCACCGGGCTCTACCTGCGGGCGCTGCTCGAAGGCCTCTTCCCCGGCCCGCCGCGCTCCGAGGAGCTTCGCGCCCGTCTGCGCGACCGCGCCAAGCAGAAGGGCTCGGCCCACCTTCACCGCATCCTCCAGCGCTTGGACCCAGGCGCCGCCCGCGTCATCCATCCCAACGACACTCCCAAGCTCATTCGCGCCCTCGAAGTCTGCCTGGCCGCGAAGCGGAAGATGACCGACCTGTGGGCCAAGGGCCGCGATCCCTTGCAGGGCTTCCGCATCCTGCGCCTGGGCCTCGATCCCGAGCGCAACGCTCTCTACGCCCGCATCAACGAGCGCGCCCGGCAGATGTTCGAGGCCGGGCTGGTGGAGGAGACCCGCGCGCTGCTCGCGCGCTACGGCGATTCCGCCCCGCCGCTCTCCTCCCTGGGCTACCGGCAGGCGGCGCAACTGTTGCGCGGGGAGATCGACCGCAAGCTGGCGGTGTGGGCGGCGCAGCAGGCCCACCGCAACTACGCCAAGCGCCAGATGACCTGGTTCCGCCGCGAGCCCGAGCTCCACTGGCTGCGCGGCTTCGGCGACGATCCCGCCATCCAGGAGCAGGCCATCGCCCTGGTGGAAGCCGCGCTCGCTCCTCGCCCCTGAGGACTGGTAAGCGCGAACCGGGAACTGGTATCGTCCTGTCATGCTCCGCCGAGTCCTTCTCCTCATCTTCCTGCTCTGGTTGCCGGCCTTCGCCGGCGACAAGTTTCAGCGCGTCAAGCCCGTGCACCTCGACTCCGGCGGCAAGAAGTGGGCGCAGAAGACCCTGCGCAAGCTCTCCCTGGAGGAAAAGGTCGGACAGATGTTCATGATCCAGGTGCGCGCCCAGTTCCTGAACGTGGACAGCCCCGAGTACGCGCAGTTGCGCGACACGCTCCGCCACTACCACATCGGCGCCATCCTGGTCACCGTTCCCTACGACAGCCCGTTCGTCTACCGCCAGCCGCCCTACGAGATCGCGGAATTGATCAACGCGCTGCAGCGCGACTCCGACCTGCCGCTGCTGGTGGCCTCCGATTTCGAGCGCGGCCCCTCCATGCGCCTGACCAATGCCAGCCCCTTCCCCGCGGCCATGGCCTTCGGCGCTGCCGGCAAGCTGGAGTACGTCACCGACTTCGCCCGCATCTCCGCCCAGGAGTCGCGCGCCCTGGGCGTCGAGTGGAACCTCTTCCCCGTCGCCGACGTGAACTCCAACCCCGACAACCCCATCATCAACACGCGTTCCTTCGGCGAGGACCCGGCGCAGGTGAGCCAGTACGTGGCCGAGTACATCCGGGCGGCGCGCGCGGCCGGCCTGATGACCACCGCCAAGCACTTCCCCGGCCACGGCGATACCGACATCGACAGCCACCTGGGCCTGCCCACCATCCCCGGCGACCGCCAGCGCTTCGAGGCGGTCGAGCTGCCGCCCTTCCGCGCCGCCATCGCCGCCGGCGTGGATTCCATCATGATCGAGCATGAGCTGGTGCCCGCCCTTGATCCCGGCTCCCAGCGTCCGGCTTCCATCTCCCCGGCCATCATCGGGGGGACACTTCGGGGCGAGCTCGGCTTCCAGGGCCTGGTCATCCCCGACGCCATGGACATGAACGCCCTCAACCAGCTTTTCGTCTCCGGGAGCTTCGGGGCGGGCGCCGATCCCGCGGTCGAAGCGGTGAAAGCCGGCGAAGACATGGTGGTCATGCCCAACGATCTCGACGCCTCCTACCGCGCCCTGGTGGCAGCGGTGCGCTCCGGCGAGATCGCGGAAGCCCGGATCGATGCCAGCGTGACCCGCATCCTGGAAGCCAAGGCCTCGCTGGAGCTGGAGCACGCCCGCCTGGTGGACGTCTCGGCCCTCTCCCGCCTGGTGGCCACGCCCCAAAATGTCGTCAAGGCGCAGGAGGTGGCCGACGCCGCCCTCACCCTGGTGCGCGACAATGGCCGCGTCCTCCCCCTCGCCCGCCAGGGAACCAAGGCGTCTGCTCTCGCGTATGGACAAGTAGCGGAGGCCGGAACGCGTGTGCTCGTGATCATCTTCAGCGACGACCTGCGCCTCGACTCCGGCCACCGGCTGGAGCGGGAGATGCGCGCCCGCGTCCCCGACGCCGACATCCAGTCCGTGGACCTGCGCACCGCCACCGCCATGACCCCGGCCCTGGTGGAAAAGGCCGCCCGCGCCGAGAAGGTGGTGGTGGCGCTCTTCATCGCCCCTACCTGGGCCAAGCAGATCCGCGTGGGCGGCGAACTCAAGAACTCGGTCGCGCTGGGCGACGCCTCCGCCGCCCTCTTGCGCGCCCTGTTGGAAAAGGCCGCCGGCAAGAGCGCCGTCGTCTCGCTCGGCAGCCCCTACGTGATCGCCGGCTTCCCCGAGATCCAGACCTATCTTTGCACCTACTCCAGCGTGGCCAGCTCCGAGGTGAGCGCGGTCAAGGCGCTCTTCGGGGAGATGCCCATCCAGGGCACGCTGCCCGTCACCATTCCGCATGTGGCTGAGCGTGGCGCCGGCATCCGCCGCCCCGCTCTGTCCGCCCGCAAGATGGCAAGGAGGTTTGCCGCCCCATGATCCCCTATCGTTCCCTCCGTTTCGTCGCCGCTGCCGCCGTTCCGGCCTTTTCCGCCTGCCTGCTCGCGGCCCTGCTGGGCTGCGGCATGACCGTGAACGACCAGGACAAGAAGAACCCGAAGGTCGACATCCAGACCCCGATGGGTTCGCTCAAGGTGCACACCCAGGTCGACCCCAAGGACATCGGCCTGGCCCTCTACCCCGGCGCCACACCCTATTCGGAGACGGGCGAAGAGGGCCACGGGCGCGCCAACGTCGACATCTCCAGCTCCATGTTCGGCGTGAAGGTCATCGCCGCCGAGTTCAAGACTGACGACTCCCCCGAAAAGGTCCTGCAGTTCTATCGCAAGGAGCTGGGCGCGATGGGCAAGATGATCGAGTGCCCCAACGGCGTGGACGCGGATGTGAAGGGCGACAACCCTTCCGACTGGAAGCAGGATGTCCGCTGCCGCACCGCGCCCGAGTCCGGTCGGGCCTCCGGCCAGGTGGATCTGGCGGTGGGCACGAGAGACCATCATCACCTGGTCGACGTGAAGCCCCTGGACAAGGGCTGCCGCTTCGCCCTGGTCTACGTGGAAACCCGCGGCGAGCGCCAGACCATGTAGCTCCCCGGGTTGCGCGCGTGCGCACCCCTGCGGTACCTTGGCCTGCGTGGAACATCCCTGCCATCAGTGCGGCGCGGCGGTGGAGGATGGCGTCCCCTTCTGCCAGAACTGCGGTGCGCCGCAGATTCGCGTAGCTCCCGCTCCCTCCTCGCTCCCGCCCGCCGGGCCGTCGCTTCCGCCCGGCACTCCGGAGAACATCCAGCCTCCGGCCCAGCCGGTGCCTCTGCCCTCCGCGCCCACTGCCGTGGACTGGCACCTGGGCCTGGCGGCGGCTGCCGTCGGCGGCCTGGCGGCCGCTCTGGCCTCCCTGGTTCCCGTGGTCAGCCTGGGCTGCTGCCTGTGGATGCTGGGCGGCGGCGCTCTGGCTGTCTCCTTCTATCGCCGCCGTTCCAGGGCCGACGTCACCTCCGGCATGGGCGCGCGCCTGGGCGCAGCGGCGGGCGTGCTGGGATTCTTCCTCTTCGCCGCTCTGACCGCCGTCCGCCTGTTCGTGGAGGTGGTGGTTCTCCACATGGGTGCCCGCATCCGCGCGGAACTGCGGCAGGCGCTGGAGCAGTCCGCCGCCCGCAACCCCGACCCCCAGGTCCAGGCCATGGTGCAGTGGATGATGTCGCCGCAGGGCTTTGCCACCTTCGTCACCGTCGGTATGTTGTTGTTTTTTATAGCCTTTGTCGTGTTTTGCACGGCAGGCGGAGCGCTCGGCGCCTCCCTGTTTGGCAAGCGCGACCGCGCCTGACCCCTGGCTCTCTGTTTCCCTTCTGGACACCGCCCGTCAGGTTCGTCTTGCCCCGTTCGCCACCCCTCCCGTATGATGCTGCACCGCAGCCATTTCCCCCGAACGCCTGCGTCCAACGAGCCCATCTGTGAGTTCGCAGCCGCAACCGCGTCCGCCGCAACTGCGTGAAAAGACGCAGCTTATGTCGGCCTCCGAGATCGAGCGCACGCTCGTGCGCCTGGCCCACGAGATCGTGGAGAAGAACAACGGAGTGGAGAACCTGGGGCTGGTCGGCATTCGCCGTCGCGGCGTTTTTCTCGCCGAGCGCCTGGCCAAGCTGGTCCAGCGCATCGATCGCAAGACCGTGCCCGTGGGCAGCCTCGACATCGCCCTCTATCGCGACGACCTCTCGCCCATCGCGCCCAAGCCGGTGGTGCAGAAGGGCGCCATCGGCTTCGACGTGGCCGGCAAGGACATCATCCTAGTGGACGACGTCCTCTACACCGGCCGCACCATCCGCGCCGCGCTGGACGCGCTCTTCTCCCACGGCCGTCCCCGCCGGGTGCAACTCTGCGTGCTCATCGACCGCGGCCACCGCGAGTTGCCCATCGAGGCCACCTTCGTGGGGCGCAAGATCCAGACCACGCACGAGCAGAACGTCGAAGTCCAGCTCAAGGAAGTCGACAACGTGGAGAAGGTGCTGCTCATGGAGAGGAGCGGCTGAGCCATGAAGCGCTCCCTGCTCAGCATCGAGACCATGAAGCCGGAGGAGATTTCGGGCCTTCTGCGCCTGGCCAGGCGCATGCAGGCCAACGGCGCGCGGCCCCTGCTGCGCGACCGCCGCGTGGCTCTGCTCTTCTACGAGCCCTCCACCCGCACCCGCATCTCCTTCGAGTACGCCGCCAAGGCGCTGGGTGCCACCACCAGCGTGGTGCACGCCACCGCCTCCAGCATCGCCAAGGGCGAGTCGCTGATCGACACCGGCAAGACCCTGGCCGCTCTGGGCTCGGACGCCATCGTCATCCGCCATCCCGCCGCCGGCGCGCCCCACCTGCTCGCCCGCCATCTCCAGGTCCCGGTCATCAACGCCGGCGATGGCATGCACGAGCACCCGTCCCAGGCCCTGCTCGACGCCTTCACCATCCTGAAGCACAGGAAAGAGCTGAAGAGCCTGAAGATCGCCATCATCGGCGACATCTACCACAGCCGGGTCACTCGCTCCAACGTCCACCTGCTCTCCAAGTTCAGCGCGCAGGTGGTGTTGTGCGGCCCGCCGGAACTGGTTCCCGACGTGGCCGCCACGCTGGCTCCCGGGGTGCGCGTCACGCGCCACGTGGAAGAGGCGCTGCGCGGCGCCGACGTCATCATGGCCTTGCGCGTCCAGAAGGAGCGCCTGGCTGGACGCAAGCTGCGCGTCGGCGACTACGTGGCCGGCTACCAGCTCACTCCCGAGCGCCTGCGCCTGGCCAAGCGCGACGCCATCCTCATGCATCCCGGCCCCGTCATCCGCGGCATGGAGATCACCGGCGAATTGGCCGACCTGCCCCAGTCGGTCATCGAGGAGCAGGTGCACAACGGCGTGGCCGTGCGCATGGCGGTGCTGGCCAACTGCCTGGGGGTGGCGGGATGAAAGAGCGCCCCGGCAAGATCCCTTCGCTGCTCCTCCGCAACGGGCGGGTGGTGGACCCGGCCGCCAAGGTGGACGCCGAGATGGACGTGCTGCTGCGCGACGGCCGCGTCGCCGAGGTCGCCCCGCGCAACAAGCTGCGCTGCCATCCCGACGAGACCTTCGACGCCAAGGGCCTCATCGTCGCTCCCGGCTTCATCGATCTCCACGTCCACCTGCGCGAGCCCGGGCAGGCTCGCAAGGAGACCATCGCCACCGGTACCCGCGCCGCCGCCGCCGGCGGCTTCACCACGGTCTGCTGCATGCCCAACACCGCCCCGGTGAACGACACCCCGGAGATCACGGCCTGGCTGCAGGACTCCGCCCGCGGCGCCGTGGTCAACGTGCTTCCCGTGGCCGCCGCCACCGTGGGCTCCAAAGGGGAGCGCCTCACCGACTTCCGCTCCCTGCAGCGTGCCGGCGCCGTGGCGGTCACCGACGACGGCAAGCCCATCCTCGACGAATTGCTGATGCGCGAGGCCTTGAAGGCCGCCGCCGCCTTCGACCTGCTGGTCATCCAGCACGCCGAGGACACCCGCCTGACCGCCGGCTGCTCCATGCACGACGGCCCCACCTGCTTCCGCCTGGGCCTGCGCGGGATGTCGGCCGAGACCGAAGCCGCCATCGTGGAGCGCGACGTCCAGTTCGCCGCCCAGGCGCGCGCCCGCCTGCACGTCGCCCACGTCTCCACCGCCGCCGCCATCAAGGCCATCCGCCGCGGCAAACGCAATCGCACCCGCGTCACCTGCGAGATCACGCCCCACCACTTCACCCTCACCGACGAGGCCGTCGGCGAGTACAACACCAACGCCAAGATGAACCCGCCGCTGCGCTCCGCCGCCGACCGCGAGGCCCTGCTCTCCGCCCTGGCCGACGGCGCCGCCGACGCCATCGCCACCGACCACGCTCCGCATGCCGCCCACGAGAAGCAGGTGGAGTTCGAGAACGCGCCTTTCGGCGTCACCGGCCTGGAGACCGCGCTGGCCCTGGCCGTCACCAAGCTGCACGCCGAAAAGCGCGTGCCCCTGGTGCGCCTGGTCGAACTGCTCTCCACCAACCCCGCCCGCATCCTGGGACTGAAGGCGCGCGGTACCCTGGTGCGCGGCGCCGTCGCCGATGTCACCCTCTTCGATCCCAAGAAGCGCTGGACCTTCGAGGCCGCCAAGTCGCTCTCCAGGTCGAAAAACACTCCCTTCGACGGCTGGCAGCTCACCGGACGCGTGCTGGCCACCATCGTCGGCGGCCGCTTCGCCCACCGCAGCGAGTAGGGACTTCTTGAAGCGCGCGGCTTCCACCGCGCCGTTCCTGCCCTCTTCAATCTGTCATCCCGAGCGAGCGCGAAGGAGCGCACGCGACTGAGCGCGAGTCGAGGGACCTGGCGTTTGTTGTTTCGGATGGGCGCGGCTTTCAGCCGTGCCGAGAGGCACTGCTTTGTTTCAATCTCCCGAGGCAGCCCGCAGCGCCAGCCCGGGCGACCCGAGGGAGCCGGCCACCACGGCGGCCATTCCCACCCCTAGCGCCACGCCGAAGGCAAACCGTACATCCATCCAATTCCCGTGCAGACCGGCCAGCTCGCTCGCCACGTCCATCCCGTTCACCGCCGCCGCCACCGCCAGGAACCTTATCGCCAGCCGCCGCGACCATCCCATCCACGCCCCCGCCGCCGCGCCCAGGTAGATGCCCAAACAGCGCGCGCACACCGCCACCGGCGCGCCCGCCAGCCAGAACGACCGCGCCGGTTCCTGGTGGCACACCCGCGAGAAGAACTCCCGGATCGCCCACGCCGCCAGCGGATGTCCGCTCAGCAGCGGCGCCGCCAGCGCCGCGATCGCCAGGGCGCTGGGCAGCGCCCACACCAGCGTGATCCCTTTTCTCAATTCCTCTGTCTCCTCTGTGGTTAACTCAGGATTCCCATTTTCTTGCCCACCCGCTTCAGCACTTCCAGGGCGCGGTCCAATTCCTCGCGCGTGTGAGTGGCGGTCATGATGGTGCGCACCCGCGCCTTGCCCTCGGGCACGGTGGGGAAGGTGATGCCCGTCCCCAGCACGCCCTCCTGGAAGAGGGCGCGCGAGAACTCCATCGTGGTCTTGCCCTCGCCCAGGATGATGGGGGTGATCGGGGTCTCGCTCTTGGGCGTGTTCACCCCGCCGATGTTGTAGCCTAGCCCCGCCAGCTCCTTCTTCCAGTAGCGGGTGTTCTCCCACAGCTTCTCGATGCGCCCCGGCTCCTGCTCCAGCACCTCGAACGCCGCGATGCAGGTCGCCGCCACCGAGGGCGGGTGCGAAGTGGAGAACAGGAAGGGCCGCGCCCGGTGGTAGAGGAAGTCGATCAGGTCGCGGGTGCCGCAGACGTAGCCGCCCAGCGCCCCGATGGCCTT
>DATIWW010000054.1:0-2323 GCA_035519175.1 Terriglobales bacterium | reverse complement strand
AATCCCTTAAGGGTGTTTCTGCTGCCAAGGAATTGCTAGAATCAAGCTGCCCAGCGCTCACACGCCCCGAGGACGAGTGAAGAAGAGCATCGCCATCTATCCCGGCTCCTTCGATCCGCTGACCAACGGTCACCTGGACCTGATCGAGCGCGGCAGCAAGATCTTCGACGAGCTCATCGTCGCCATCCTGCGCAATCCCGAGAAAGACCCGCTCTTCACCCTGGAAGAGCGCATCCAGATCCTGGAGGCGGAGATCGCGCGCTGGCCCAACGTGCGCGCCGAGGTCTTCGACGGCCTGCTGGTGGACTACGCCCGCCGCCACGACGCCGGCGCGGTGCTGCGCGGCATCCGCGCCATCAGCGACTACGAATACGAACTGCAGATGGCGCTCATGAACCGCAAGCTCGACCCCCGGCTGGAAACCGTATTCATGATGCCGGCCGAGGCCTACAGCTACGTCTCCTCGCGCCTGGTCAAGGAAGTGGCGCGGCTGGGGGGCTCGGTGCGCGGCCTGGTGCCGGCCATCGTGGAGCAACGCCTGGAAAGCAAGATCAACGGCGGCAAGTCTGCCGCAGCCAAGAGGAAATCAAAATGACAGCCACCGCCGTCGGCACGCCCGCCAGCGCCCTCACCCAGCGCATCAACCGCATCGAGATCTCGGCCACCCTGGCGGTGGTGAACGAGGCCGAGAAGCTGCGCGCCCAGGGCGTGGACCTGGTGGACTTCGGGGCGGGCGAGCCCCACTTCGCCACCCCGCAGCACATCAAGGACGCGGCCATCCTGGCCATCCAGCAGAACTTCACCAAGTACACCGCGGTGGCGGGGACGGCGGAATTGCGCGACGCCGTCGTGCACCGCCACTCCGTGGACTTCGATTCCGACTACCGCCGCGAGGAGTGCATCGCCTCGGTGGGCGGCAAGCACGCCCTCTTCAACGCCATCTCGGTGCTGGTGGAGCACGGCGACGAGGTCATCCTCCCGGTGCCCTACTGGGTCTCGTTCAAGGACATCATCCGCTACGCCGGAGGCGAGCCGGTGCTGGTCCAGACCGACGAGGAGCGCGGCTTCGCGCTCACCGCCAGGATGATCGAGCGCGCCATCACTCCGCGCAC
Source organism: Terriglobales bacterium (assembly GCA_035519175.1). GTDB lineage: Bacteria > Acidobacteriota > Terriglobia > Terriglobales > Acidobacteriaceae > DASPRL01. The sequence goes on along the minus strand of DATIWW010000054.1, from coordinate 1,211 downwards.
CAAGGCCATCATCCTCAACTCGCCCTGCAATCCCTCGGGCGCGGTGATGAGCCCCGACGACCTGGCCGCCATCGTCAAGCTGGCCGCCCAGCGCGGCATCTGGATCATCTCCGACGAGTGCTACGTCTACCTGAACTTCACCGGCAAGCGCTACTCGGTGGGAGTGCTGCGCGAGTGCAAGGAGCGCATGGTCATCATCGGGTCGCTCTCCAAGACCTACGCCATGACCGGATGGCGGCTGGGCTACGCGCTCGCCCCCGCTCCCGTGGTCTCGGCCATGCAGAAGCTGCAGAGCCAGTCCACCTCCAACCCCACCTCCATCGTGCAGAAGGCGGCGGTCACCGCCCTCAAGGGCCCGCAGCAGTGCGTGGAAGAGATGCTGAAGGAGTGGATCCGCCTGCGCGACCACGTGGTCAAAGGGCTGCGCGCCATCCCCAACGTGCGCTGCTCCAAGCCCGAAGGCGCCTTCTACGTCTATCCCAACCTCGCGGCGTTTCTGGGGAAGGGCGGGCTGAACTCGGCCGCCGACCTGGCCAAGCGCCTGCTCAACGAGGCGCACGTGGTCACGGTGCCGGGCGAGGGCTTCGGCACCCGCGAGCACATCCGCATCTCCTACGCCACCTCGGAGGCGGAGATCGATCGCGGCTTGGAGCGCCTGCGCAAGTTCCTGGGCGCGTTGTAGAGAGTTAGAATCGGGACCCGCCGCGAGCGTCCATCGCCCGTCCATGCACGAACTCTATCCATTACGCCTGGCGCCCGACTTCCGCGAACGGGTGTGGGGGACGCGCGACCTCGCGCCCATCTACACCAGCCCGCCCGGCCAGCAGCCCATCGGCGAGGTCTGGCTGACGGGCGACGCCAGCCGCGTCTCCAATGGCCCCCTGGCCGGGCGCACCCTGGGCGAACTGGTGCGCGAGTTCGGGCGCGACCTGGTGGGTGACGCCGCCCGCGGCCCCGGCTTCCCCCTGCTGATCAAGTTCCTCTTTCCTGAGCAGAAGCTCTCCGTGCAGGTGCATCCCGACGACGCGGCCGCGCGCCGCGCCGGCCTGCCCTGCGGCAAGTCGGAGTGCTGGTACGTGCTGGCGGCCAAGCCGGGAGCGAAGATCGGGCTGGGCCTGAAGCCCGGGGTCACGCGCGCCGGCTTCGAGCAGGCCATCCGCGCCGGCAGGGCCGACGAGCTGCTGCACTGGGTAGAGGTGCACCGCGGCGAG
>DATIWW010000053.1:0-8304 GCA_035519175.1 Terriglobales bacterium | reverse complement strand
CACGAGTGGTCGAGGTTATCCAGAAGGGAGTAGATGCTTTTTTCGGGCGTGCCTCTCAGCAACTCGAAACTTCGCCCGTCCGTCCTCAGGATGAACTTCGTATCGGGACCGGCGGCCGTAACAGAAATCGTAATTGCTTGCTGCGCCCAATCAGGCGGATGGACGCGATCCAAGACAGCTTCGTAGTACGAGTACGTAGCTAGCCCTTGGCCTCTTTCCCCGCAGGGCGCCGGTCCCTCGGGCTGCTGCGCTTGCAGGAGCACAGCCGGGAAGAACAAGAGCGCAACGAAGAGCCGAGTCATTGCCGCACCCTCCTTGGCCGAGAGTATAGCCCCAACCGCGGAAGCAACAGGAAACGCCCCGTCTGTGGCGCTTCTTCGGGAATAATTGTTGATAACAGCCCTTATCACAAGTTACGCCCAGAACCTCGTGACCGGTCATAAGGGGACTCAGCGCCGGTCGAGATTGTCCTGAACATCCCCACATTTGCGCGCGCGAGATGAGGAGCACCGTCAACAGCCATTCGCTGCACGCAAATGTGGGCCAACCAAAAGAAAAAATCCACGCCGTGGCGTGGATGGGAGCGGAAAAATAGCGTGGGCTAGTTGCCCGGGGGAGTCTCCTGCAGGTTCATGGACTGGGCCATGGTGTTGCGCAGGTACTTGTAGGGGTTGACGGGGACTTCGTTGATGCGGACCTCGTAGTGCAGGTGGGGCCCGGTGGAGCGTCCGGTGAGGCCGACGTAGCCGATGACCTCGCCGCGGTGGACGGTCTGTCCCGGGGTCACGGCGAAGCCGGAGAGGTGGCCGTAGCGGGTACTGATGCCGTAGCCGTGGTCCAGGACCAGCAGGTTGCCGTAGCCGCTCTCGGTGTTGGCGAAGGTGACCACGCCGTCGGCGGGGGCGATGACGGGGTGGCCGTAGTTGGAGGAGATGTCGACGCCGGTGTGGAAGGCGCCTTCCCCGTTGAAGGGATCGATGCGCTCGCCGAAGCCGCCGGTGACCGGGCCTTCCACCGGCCAGAGCGCGGGTTGCGCCGCCAGCCGCAGCCAGTCGGAGGTAGTCAGGCTCTGGCTGGGGCCGAAGCCGATGGCGATGGTGGCCGCGCCGGAGAGCGCGGTGTTGCGCAGTACGTAGAGCTGGTCGAGGGAGGAAGCCACCTGGTCGGAGGTGGCGAACTGGTTCTCGGCGGCCTTGATCAGGGCGCCGTCGGGCTTCAGGCCGTAGAGGGTGGAGACGTCGCTGGCCAGCGAGCCCAGCGAGGCCACCTGCACCTGCTTCTCCTGGGCCACCTGCTCCAGCTTGGAGTAGCGCGTCTTCAGCGCCTCTTTCTCGGTGCGGAGCTGGTTGAAGCGCATCACCTTGGCCAGCATGCGGGTGTAGGAGCCGGCCATGCCGGTGATGGTGAACATCCCGATCAGGGCCCCGGCCAGAAACACATAGAGATAATGCAGAGGAACGGGGATCTTGCGGAGCTGGCCCTCGGCGTCCCGGGCCACCAGTAAGATGTAATAGCGCTTACGCAAAAGAGAAATACCTCGCCTTTTTCCGCGGACCCAAAGGTTCTTCTACCCAGATCGGCCCGCCGTTGAGTTGACCACCGCGAGGCTTCGTAGCATTGAAGCCACCGCGACGGGTGGGGCGGTAACCCCTTTACGGGCCTACGGCCAGGGAAACGAGAACAACGGCTCGTGAAAGGTAACAAACGGCTTTCCCGGGTGTCAAGGACGTTCGGATGGGTTTCCGGTTACGAATGGGGATGGACCTACGTCTGGGGCAGTAGCCGTCTAGGGTATTGGATGGCCCCGGGGCCCGGGGGGATGCAAAAGAGTGCCGGGGAGGGTGGCGGGCTTCCCGGCATCGCCGCTTCCTAATATATTGGGTGGCATCTTGCCCTTACCGGAACGAGAGCTGATTGCGCGCCTGCGCCGCCGGGCCGGAGGCCGCCGAGGGCCCGTGATCGCGGGAATGGGCGACGACTGCGCCCTGCTGCGGCTGTCCGCGGGCCACGAGGCCCTGCTCACTACCGACTTCACCCTGGAGAACATCCATTTCCGGCGGGAATGGCACCCGGCCAAGGCGGTGGGCCACCGCTGCCTGGCGCGCGGGCTGAGCGACATCGCCGCCATGGGGGGCGAGCCCCTGGCCGCCTTCCTCTCGCTGGCCCTGCCGGCGGAGACCCCCCAGCGCTGGGTGGACGAGTTCCTGCGCGGCTTCCTGGGTCTGGCCCGCAAGTTCGGGATCCGGCTGGCGGGCGGCGACACCGCCGAATGCGCCGGCGGAGTGGCCGCCGACGTGGTGGTGATGGGGCAGGCGCCCGCCGGCGCCGCCATCCGGCGCCGGGGCGCGCGGCCGGGGGACTCGATCTACGTCACCGGCTGGCTGGGAGGCGCGGCGGCCGCGCTCTACCAGTTGCGGGAGCGCGGGCGGGTGGAGCCGGCGAGTGCGGCGCGCGCCTACTTCTATCCCCAGCCGCGGGTGGCGGTGGGAGCCTGGCTGCGACGGCGGGGGCTGGCTTCCGCCATGATCGATCTCTCGGACGGGCTCTCCACCGACCTGGCCCACATCGGGGAAGAGAGCGGGGTGGGCGCGGTGGTGAGCGAGTCCAGCATCCCGCGCGCGTCTTCTTCCCCGGCCGGCACCAGCACCCTGCACTTCGCCCTGCACGGCGGCGAGGACTACGAATTGCTGTTCACGGCGCGGCGGGGCCAGCCGGTCCCCCGCAGCGTTGCCGGAGTACGAGTCACCCGCATCGGGGAGATCCTCCGCGAGAAAAAGGTCTGGCTGATGGACAGCCACGGGCAGCGCAAGGCGCTGCTGCCGCGGGGCTGGGAACACTTTTCTATCGGGTGATCCGACGATCGGGTGATCGAAAACCCAGACGTCAGACCTCAGACCTCGGCAAAAACCTGGACTCCTCCGCGCTTGGCGCGATCGGAACGGCGGGTTGGATCGCCGCTACATGTCCTTGAGCAGTTTGAGCCAGCGCTCCCAGGCCTGGTCGTGGGCGGTCTTGTTGGCGGGATTGGTGTCGCCGGGGTCCTCGCCGGCGCGCATGAAGCCGTGACCCGCGCCCTCGTAGGTGACGGGATCGTAGGTCTTGCCCGCCGCCTTCATGGCCTCGATGGCGCCGGGAACGGTGGCGCCGATGCGGGCATCGTTGCCGGCGTAGAAGCCGTACACGGGAGCGGTGATGGAGGAGAGGTCCTGGGGAGGCGGGCCGTAGAAGACGAAGGCCGCGCGCAGGTCGTGGCGGTTGGTGGCGAAGCGGAAGGACTGGCCGCCACCCCAGCAGAAGCCGGCCACCGCGATCTTGCCGTTGCCGGCGGGGATCTTCTTGGCGTAGTCGGCCACCGCGTTGAGGTCGGCGGTGATGGTGCCGGGATCCAGCCCGGAGATGGCCTTCACCGCGTCCTGGGTGCTGGCGAAGTCGCTGCTGCCGCCGCCCTTGGGACCGAAGCCGGAGAGCAGGTCGGGAGCGATGGCGATGTAGCCGTGGGCGGCCAGCTCGTCGGCGGCGCTGCGCGCCCAGTCGGTGAGCCCGAAGATCTCGTGGATCACGATGACCACCGGCGCCTTGTCTTTCCTTTCGGGATAGACCACGAAGGCCTGCACCGTGCGGTTGTCGTGCTTGATCGCCACCCACTCCTGGTGGCGGGGGGATTTTTCGAGCGCTTGCTTGGCCCACTCCTGCGCCAGCGCGCCGGGCAGGCTCAGCAGCACCACCGTAGCAATGAGGATGATCTTTTTCATAGGGCGAAGAGTTTACTCCGGGTGAGGAAGGCGCCTCAACCGCCCGGCGGGATGGAGTGGATCCGGCGGCCCTCTTAGACCCCGCGGGGCCGGCAGGATTACCATGGGACCGTGGTCGAGCGCGTTCTGGCCTACATCCGCGAACATGCCCTGCTGCGAGCGGGAGACCGGGTGGCGGTGGCCGTCTCCGGCGGCCCCGACTCGGTGGCCCTGCTGCGCCTGCTGCTGGAGCTGCGCCACGAGCTGGGCGTGGTGCTGGCGGTGGCGCACTTCCACCACGGCATCCGCGGGGCCGAGGCTGACGCCGACCAGGAGTTCGTGGCGGAGCTGGCGCGCGGGCACGGCCTGCCGCTGCACGCGGCCTCCGGCGCGGCTCCGGCGCACGCCGCCGCCCAGGGGCAGAGCCTGGAGACCGCGGCCCGCGACTTGCGCTATGCCTGGTTTCGCAAGCTGCTGCGGGAGGGCGAGGCCACGCGCGTGGCCACCGGCCACACCCTCGACGACCAGGCCGAAACCGTGCTCATGCGTACCCTGCGCGGCTCGGGCACCCGCGGGCTGGCCGGCATCTTCCCCTGGCAGCGGGTGGAGGGAGCGGGCGGCGCCGCCATCGTGCGCCCCCTGCTGGGCGTGCGCCGGCGCCAGATCGAGGACTACCTGCGCGGGCTGGGGCAGGGGTGGCGCGAGGACCAGAGCAACCGCGACCTGCGCCACCTGCGCAACCGCGTCCGCCACCAGTTGCTGCCGCAACTGGAGCGCGACTACAACCCCTCGCTGGCGCGGGGGCTCGCCCAGAGCGCGGAGGTGGCCCGCGCCGAAGAAGAATACTGGAGCGGGGAGGTGGAGCGGCTGCTGCCCGCGGTCTTCCGCGAGGGCGTGCTCGACGCCCACGCTCTGGCCCGGCATCCGCTCGCCCTCGAGCGGCGGCTGCTGCGCGCGGCGGGGGAGTCGCTGGGGCTGCGCCTCGACTTCGAGCAGGTCCAGGGAGTGCTGCGGTTGGCGGCGCCGGGGACGGCCGGCCCGGCCAAGTCCTGCGAGCTGCCCGGAGGCTGGGTGGCGACGCGGGTGCGCGGCCAGGTGCGCTTCCAGCGCGGGCGCGGGGAGGCCCGGCCGCCGGCGCCGGACTACGAGTACCACCTGCCGGTGCCGGGGGAGGTCCAGGTTGCCGAGATCGGCAGTGTCATCCGGGTTTCCTTGCTGCCCCTCTCCGCCGCCGCTGCGGGGTATAATCGGGCCGGATTGTGGGATCCCAGGTCGCTGGCCTCGGAGCTGGTGGTACGCAACTGGCGCGCGGGGGACCGTTTCTGGCCGGCGCACAGCAAGTCCCCGAAAAAGGTGAAGACCCTGCTGCAGGAGCGCCGGGTGCAGCCCGCGGAACGGGCGGGCTGGCCGGTGGCAGTCAGCCAAGGCGAGATCGTGTGGGTGCGGGGCTTCCCGCCCGCCCAGGCCTGCCGGCCGGACGCTGCCGCGCGGCAGGCGGCCGTGATCGAAGAAGTAGCGGCGGGGGCCGGCCCCGCAGGCAAATCTAGCTGACAGAGGCGAAGGGCGTGAGCGAACAGGACGGCGTTCCCAAGAACCTGAAGGTGCTCATCACCGCGGAGCAGATCCAGAAGCGCGTGCACGAACTGGCCCGCCAGATCGCCAAGGACTACAAGGACAAGACCCTGTACGCGGTGTGCGTGCTGGAAAACGGGTTCGTGTTCATGGCCGACCTGGTGCGCGCCCTCGACATCCCCGTGGTCTGCCAGTTCATGAAGCCGGAGTTCAGCGAGAAGATGCAGGGCGGGACCCCCACCACCGAGATCTTCTTCAGCCCGGAGATCGGGGTGGAGGGCCAGCACGTGCTGCTGGTCGAAGCCCTGGTGCAGTCGGGGGTGACCAGCGAGTTCCTGATGCGCAACCTGATGGGGCGGGGCGCGGCCACGGTGAAGCTGGCCACCTTCCTGGACAAGCAGCCGGCGCGCCGGGTCTCGCTGCAGCCCGATTACTTCGGCTTCCTCATCGACGAGCTCTTCGTCGTGGGCTACGGGCTGGGCTCTCCCACCTTCGGCCGTAATCTTCCCTACGTGGCGGCCGCCCCCGGCGCCGGCGCGGTGTCCAGCCCCGATTCCCAGAGCTAGGGCAGCCGCGTCGCGGCGGAACCATTCTCTCCGGTTACGGGTTACAATTGGGGTGGCTCGAGCGAGTCGAGCGGGCGCCGGCGGCGTCTAATCTTAGGTAGGCGCACCCTCCCAGGGCGCGCAAGGGTCAAGGAGCAGGAGTGAATTCGACGGTTAAGACGGTAATTTTCTGGCTGGTGATCATCCTCTCCGGCGTGCTGCTGTGGCAGGTGGTCAAGGCCGGCGGCAACGCTCCCAAGGTGCGGGAGATCAGCTTCTCCGAGTTCATGACCGCGGTGAACCAGGGCAACGTGGAGAAGGTGGAGGTCAACGGCGCCGAGGTCAAGGGCAACTTGCGCAACGACAAGAGCACGACCTTCCACTCCGTGGTCCCGGCCAACTATCCCGACATGTACAAGGTGATGCAGGACAAGGGCGTGATGGTGACGGTGCGCGACACCTCCGGCACCGGCTGGCCCACCCTGCTCTCCTACATCATCCCCCTGGTTCTGATCGGGCTGCTGTGGTTCTTCATGATCCGGCAGATGCAGACCGGCGGGAACAAAGCGCTGAGCTTCGGCAAGAGCCGCGCCCGCCTGCTCTCCATGCAGCAGAAGAAGGTCACCTTCAAGGACGTGGCCGGGGTGGATGAGGCCAAGGAAGAGCTGAAGGAGATCATCGAGTTCCTGCGCGAGGCGCAGAAGTTCCAGAAGCTGGGCGGGCGCATCCCCAAGGGAGTGCTGCTGGTCGGTCCTCCCGGAACCGGCAAGACGCTGCTGGCGCGGGCGGTGGCGGGGGAGGCCAACGTGCCCTTCTTCTCCATCTCCGGCTCCGACTTCGTGGAGATGTTCGTGGGGGTGGGCGCCAGCCGGGTGCGCGACCTGTTCGAGCAGGGCAAGAAGAACGCTCCCTGCATCATCTTCATCGACGAGATCGATGCGGTGGGGCGCCACCGCGGCGCCGGCCTGGGCGGCGGCCACGACGAGCGCGAGCAGACCCTGAACCAGTTGCTGGTGGAGATGGACGGCTTCGAGAGCAACGAAGGCGTGATCCTGATCGCCGCCACCAACCGCCCCGACGTGCTGGATCCGGCGCTGCTGCGCCCCGGGCGCTTCGACCGCCGGGTGGTGGTGCCGCGTCCCGACGTGCGCGGCCGCGAGGAGATCCTGCGCGTGCACACCCGCAAGATCCCGCTCAACGACGACGTGGACCTCTCCATCCTGGCGCGGGGCACGCCCGGCTTCTCCGGTGCCGACCTGGCCAACATGGTGAACGAGGCCGCGCTCAACGCCGCCCGCCAGAACCGCAAGTCGGTGGCCATGTACGATTTCGAGGTCTCCAAGGACAAGGTGCTGATGGGCGCGGAGCGCAAGAGCATGATCCTCTCCGACGAGGAGAAGAAGGTCACCGCCTACCACGAGGCGGGGCACGCGCTGGTGGCGGCTTTGCTGCCGCACTCCGACCCGCTGCACAAGGTGACCATCATCCCCCGCGGCATGGCCCTGGGCGTCACCATGCAGTTGCCGCTGGACGACAAGCACACCTACACCCGCGAGTACCTGGAGACGCGGCTGGCCATCATGATGGGCGGGCGCCTGGCCGAGGAACTGTTCCTCAACACCATGACCACGGGCGCGGGCAACGACATCGAGCAGGCCACCGAGCTGGCGCGCAAGATGGTGTGCGAGTTCGGCATGAGCCAGCTTGGCCCGCTCACCTTCGGCAAGAAGGAAGAGCAGATCTTCCTGGGGCGCGAGATCGCGCAGCACCGCGACTACAGCGAGGAGACCGCCATCAAGATCGACCAGGAAGTGCGGCGGCTGGTGGACGAGTCCTACAACCGCTCGCGCGACATCCTGGCGGGCAATCGCGAGTCGCTGAGCAAGATCGCGGCGGCGCTGCTGGAGCGCGAGGTGCTGGACGCCAACGAGATCAAGATGCTCCTGGAAGGCAAGGAATTGCCGGCGCGCAGCCCGCTCTCGCCTCCGCCCGACGAAGGCGGGGTGCAGAAGGTGCTCAAGCCCGAGCCCGGACGCGCGGTCAAACCCGGGGAGCGCCCGGCGCAAGCGTAAGAGACAGTTTCCAGTTTCTCGCTTCTCGTTTCTCGAGGGCGGCCGCCAGGCCGCCCTTTCTCTTTCTTGACCGGCTGCGGCCCGCGGCATAACATCGCGCGCGGTGGCCGACGAACTGATCGGGCAGACGGTTTCCCACTACCGCATCCTGCAGCAATTGGGCAGCGGCGGCATGGGTGTGGTCTACGAGGCCGAAGACCTGAAGCTGGGCCGGCACGTGGCCCTGAAGTTCCTGCCCGCGGAGCTGGCCCAGGATGCGCGCGTTCAGGGTCTCGCCCTCCAGCAGTTCCATGGTGATGAAGGGGCGGCCGCCGGCCTCGTCGATCTCGTGGATGGTGCAGATGTTGGGATGGCTGAGGGCGGAGGCGGAGCGCGCCTCGCGCT
>DATIWW010000052.1:0-3670 GCA_035519175.1 Terriglobales bacterium | reverse complement strand
GACGCTTCCTGCTCTATGGCTTCGGCCGCGAGGGTCAAGACGGCAACCTGCTCTTCAAGAAGCCCAGCCTGAGCGGCTTCCTCCACGACCTCGCCTCCTGCCGCTCCGTCATCGCCAACGCCGGCTTCTCCCTGGTCTCGGAGGCCCTCTACCTGGGCAAGCCCTACCTCGCCTATCCCGTCAAGCGCCAGTTCGAGCAGGTCTTCAACGCCTACTACGTGGACAAGATGGGCTATGGCGCCTGGTGGGACGACCTCAACAAGGAGCGCATCGAGTCCTTCCTCTACAACCTCGACGCCTACCGCGAGCGCCTCGCCGGCTATCCCCGTCAGGACAACTCCGCGCTGCTGGCCCGCCTGGACGCGCTGATCGCCGAGCATCTCGGGTGAGCGCCCACCCCCACTCTTTCCCGCCTCCGCTGCCCGAAGTCGAGCGCGCCCCCCGGCCTCCCCGCCTGCGCACCGCCCTGCTGGCCGCGCTGGCCGCGGCGGTGCTGGCGCTCCTGCTCTTCGCCTGGCTGGCCGACGAGGTCTTCGAAGGCGACGTCGCCGCCTTCGACGCCCGCGTGCGCAACGCCGTGCACGCCTTCTCCTCGCCCGCGCTGACCGCCCTCATGCGCGCCTTCTCCCTCCTCGGCTACCAGGGCCTGATCGCCGCCTTCGCCGCCGGCGTCGCCCTCTTCCTCCTGCTGCGCTGGCGCCGCGCCGCCCTGTGGCTGGTCTTCAGCGTAGCCGGCGCCCTGGTCCTCGACCTGGCGCTCAAGAGCGCCTACCACCGTCCCCGGCCCACGCCCTTCTTCGGTGACCTGCCCCACGACTGGAGCTTTCCCAGCGGCCACGCCCTGTTCTCCTTCTGTTTTTATGGAGTGCTGGCAGGAGTGCTGGCCGCGCGCCTGCGCTCCCCCGGACTGAAGGTGCTGGTATGGGCGCTGGCCGCGGCCCTGATCGCCGCCATCGGCCTCTCCCGCATCTACCTGGGCGTGCACTATCCCAGCGACGTGCTGGCGGGATACCTGGCGGCGGCGGTGTGGGTCAGCTCCCTGCTCGCCGCCGAGCGCTGGCGCCGCGGCCGCTCACAATGACCCGATGGCCCGATGACCCGATGGCCTGTCAATACCTCAAAATTGCTCGATTCCCCCTAAGCGCTTGATCCCGCGACAAATATAGCTTCGCCGCCGATTACCCATTTGCCCCCTCGTTTCTGTCATACTGGAATCAGAGAGTAGGGAAACGCGCGGGCCGCCGGCCCGCGCGTTTCTTTTTTCGGCCCATCCCCAACGCCTTGCCATCCCGCGCACTCCCCCAAAGCGGGACCGCGCGGGATCTGCAGTCGCCAACGGCCGTTCTTAGCCTGCCCTGAGCGCAGTCGAAGGGACCACAGCCGACGAGCCGCCAATGACCAACGACCAACGACTAACGACTGCTTCCACCCCATCACCCGATCGCCCGATCACCCGATGTCGTTCCGCCCCCGCCCCGCGACCGCCCTCGGTCGTGGCCCGGGGTGTGCGCCGACGTCTCCTGGCCGACGACCGAAGGCCGGAACCTGCCCTGAGCGAAGTCGAAGGGGCCGACGACTCTCTGCCAAGCAGCGCGGCGAAGTCGCCGAACTCGCCTTCCTTCACCGCGCCGCCGCCCTGGGCCTGGGCGTGCTCAAGCCCCTGGGCGACTCCTTGCCCTACGACGTGGCCGTGGACAACGGCCGCCGCCTGCTGCGCGTGCAGGTGAAATCCGCCTCCCGCCCGCATCGCGGGGTCTACGAGATCAACGCGGGCCGCGGCCGCAACGTCAAGCGCGCCTACACCTCCCGCGACATCGACTTCCTCGCCGCCTGCCTCTTCGTCGACGGAACGCCTCACCGCCGAGCCCGCCGAGATCGCAGAGAGCACGGGAAGTCTGGGTCTTCCAATCCCCCGATCACCCGATCGCCCGATGACCCGGTCCTTTGGTTCATCTTCCCCCTCTCCGCCTTCTCCCCGCGCAAGACCATCCGCCTCTCGCGCCGCCACACGGAACGCTGGACGCCCTACCGCGAGGCCTGGCACTTGCTGATGGAGGATGACCTCCAATCCTCAGCGGCTAAAGCCGGCGCGAGAATCGCCGCTCGCGACACCGCTGAAGCGGTGTCCTGATACGAACCCCGCAACCCCACCAGTACATCCTGGGCTCCGTATCAGGGCACAGCTTCAGTAGCCTGCCCCGAGCGCAGTCGAAGGGGCCAGCGACCAACGACGGTTCTTAGCCTGCCCCGAGCTGGCCGAGGGGACCAACGACCGCTCTCAGTCGGGATCGTAGACCACGCTGCGGAAGCCCATGCGGCGGGCTTCTTCCTGCATCTGTTCGAGGTCGCGCTGGGCCTGGTCGCGCTGCGACTGTACCCGGTCGCGCTCCAGCAGCAGCACCTGCGGAGTCTGGCACCAAGTCTGGTAGGGATTGTAGACGCCGTAGGTGTTGCAGGTGGTGCCCAGGTTGGCGTTGTTCCACTCGTCGAGCTGGCGCTCGAGGTCGGCGAGGCGGGCGTCGAGCGCGCGCAGCTTCTGCTTCTGCGCCAGCACCGCGGAACGCACCTCCTCGGCGGAGGGCTTCTTCGACTGCGCGGCGGGCGGCGCTTCTTTCTCCCGGGTGGGAGAGGAGGGAATGGTCTCAGGCAGGGTGGCAGGGAAGTCGTCGTTGGTGTAGACGCGTTGCGCGGGGCGCGCGCTGCTCTTGCGCGCCTGCTCCTGCCGCGCCGCTTCGGCCACCGATTGTCCCAAGCCGGAGGCGGCCAGAACGCCGCTCAGCGCTACCAGCAGGCCGACCTGGAGCCACGCCCGCATACACCTATTCTAACCCCCGCCCCTCGCCCCGGTTGCGGCGGTCGTAGACTTCTTCGGAAGGGCTCGACGGAACCTGTCCCGAGCGCAGCCGAGGGAGTCGTGCCGAAGAGTCGGTGAGGAATGATCCTGCCGAGTGAGCCCGGAGCGGAGCGAGGGCGCAGCGAGGCAGCGCCACTCAGTCGGGATCGTAGACGTTGCTGCGGAAGCTCATGCGCCGCGCCTCTTCCTGCATCTGTTCCAGCAGCGCGCGCTCTTTCTCCAACTCAGCCTTCTTCTTGTCCATCTCCGCGGTCAGCTTGGCCGGCTCATCGCACCAGTCCTGGTAGGGATGACTGGCAACCGCATCGGAGAGGGCGCAAGGGCCAGGTCCACTCTTGCCTCCCAGGTACACGTGCTCATATACGCTTGCATCGCCGACCGACTGCCGCTCGCGTTCATCCAGCCGTTTCTGGATTTCCGCGATGCGGGTCTCCAGCGCCTGCACCTTCTGCTTCTGCGCCAGAATCTTGGCCCGCAGTTCCTGTGCGCTCGGCTTCTTCGTCTCTTGATCGGAAGCCGGCTTGGCTTCCGCGGGCGCCGGTCCCTCTTCCTCGGCGGCAGTGTCCGCCGCGTGCGATGGGAAATCCTCGTTGGTGTAGACATGGTGCGGCGGCGGGGCCGCGCTCTTGCGTGTCTGCTCCTGCCGCGCCGCCTCGGCGAGCGATTGCCCGAAGCCGGCGGCGCTCAGCACCCCGCCCAGCAGACCCAGCACGCAGTACTGTCTCCAAGCCTGCATATTCACCGGAGTATAACCCTGCTTCACCGCGGCGGTTGCGTCCGGCACCCTGTCTGGCAACCGCTCCGCGCCGCCTCGCT
>DATIWW010000051.1:0-12715 GCA_035519175.1 Terriglobales bacterium | reverse complement strand
CGGCTCGGGGACTCAGAGAAGGCTTCATTCTGTCCTCCTGGAATGTGGCGGCCCATTCTCCAGCACGGGCCAAGGGAAGTCCAGAGGCTTTTGCTGCCGAAACCTGCGCACCACGTGACATCCAGCCTCCAGGGCTATCAGTACGGATAAGGATGTGGAATACGGGGCCGGGAAAGGCAGCCGGGAGGCTGAAAAGGGCCGCTCCGGCCGACCCGAGATTGTACCCTAAGCCGGCCGGAGCGCAAGGGAATTACTTGGATTTACTGGCTGACCACGCGCAGCACCATCTGGGTACCACTGTCGAGGTGGACGTTCTTGCCGCTCGAGGCCACTACCGCCCCCTGGGTGGCACTGGAGGCGGCCGATTGCAGGGTCAGACCAGGAAGCCCCACGACCCCGCTGCTGGAGGCCAGCAGATGCCCGGAGGCGTCGGTGGCCGGCATATCGCCGGACCGACCGACGTTGCCGGCAACGTTACCCGCGACGCCTGCGGTGGCACCCACGGTCGAGCCCACCGCATTGCCCGCCACCCCGGTGGTGCTGCCCACCGTCTGGCCCACGCCGCCCGCGACGCTGCCAATCGTCGTGGTGGCGGCGCCGGCGGTAGAGCCCACCAGGCCTGCGCCTGCAGGACGCCCGCCCGCGGTGGAAGGCATGGGGGCCCCCATGGGCGCCATGGGCTGCATCGGCTCCATTTCCGGGGCCGGCGCGGTCGTCGTCAGGCTGGCCTGTGACGCGGCCAGGGCTTGCAACACGGCATGCACAGGCACCTCCTGCCCGTTGTGCAGCACGGCCTTGTCAAACACGATGCCCAGCGAGGAGTTGGCGTCCCCTTTGGCCTTGGCCGAGGCCTGGGTCACGTGTCCGACCAGGCGGGAGTGCTTCGGGATCACCACGTGGCCGGCAGATTTCACGTCCTGGGTGGTGGTGGCGGTCACCTGGTCGCCGGGTTTGCTCTTGCGTGAATCCAGGGAGTGGCTGAGCACAGCGTTGAGGGTGCTGCCGGCGGCCAGATCACCTGAGGCCGTGGCCGAGGAACTGCCCTGCCCGGATCCCTGCTGGCTGGAGTTGAGGTGTTCCTGCGAGGAGCGCGAGGCGCTCGCCGACCCGCTGACCGCGCTGCTGGAACCGGCCTGCGCCCCCGATCTCCCGGCGGTCGCCGCCGTGTTGCTCGAGGCCGCCGCCGAGCCGGAGGCCTGCGCCTGCCCGGCCTGGACGTTGGCCGACGCCGAGCCCGTGGTCTGGGTGCTGGCCCCGGTCTGCGCGGTGGCGCTCCAGACCAGAAAGGCTGTCATCACCGTAATCCCAAGAATTCGTCTCATTGGAACCCCCCTCCTTGCTGGGGTCAAAGAATGGCGGTGAAAAAGCACTATGACCGCCTGGTAGGAGACGGATGCAAGGCTGCACCCAGGGATCTACGGCAGCACCCAGTTCGCCTGGAAGCAGTTGATTACTAAAGTCTTACTACCATTTCCGCTCGAGCGCAGGTCCTGATTTTGAGGAGACGGGCGCATGCCAAGCATGTAAGAATTGCATAGGTGCCTAGGAGGTTTCCTCCCGGGCTCGCAGGACTGAGGGAGTCATGACACCGGAAAGAGTACTGATCGTGGAGGACGAGGAAAACGAGCGCAGCGGGCTGGCCGAACTGGTGTCGGCCTGGGGCTATCGCGCCGAGACCGCGAAGGACGGCGTCGAGGGCTTGGAGAAGGTGGCGGGCTGGTCGCCGGGCATCGTGATCACCGATCTCAAGATGCCGCGCATGGACGGGCTGGAGCTGCTGGAGCGCATCGCCGCTCAGCCGCAGGCGGTGGCGGTGATCCTGCTCACCGCGCAAGGCACCATCGACGTGGCCGTGGAGGCCATGAAGAGCGGCGCCTATGACTTCATCCAGAAGCCCATCGACCCGACCCGGCTGCGCACCATCTTGAACAATGCGGCGCGCCAGCGGGGCACGGAGCGGGAGCTGGAAGTCACGCGGCGCAAGCTGCGCGACAGCGGCGTGCTGGGGTCGCTGGTGGGCTCCTCCAAGAAGATGCAGGAGACCTTCCGGCTGGTGGAACAGGTGGCGCCTTCGACCGCGTCGGTGCTGATCACGGGCGAGAGCGGCACGGGCAAGGAGCTGGTGGCGCGCACCATCCACGAGATGAGCCCGCGCAAGGGGCGTCCCTTCGTGGCTATAAACTGCTCCGCCATTCCCGAGACCCTGATCGAGAGCGAGATCTTCGGACACGAGAAGGGCGCCTTCACGGGGGCCCTGGAGCGGCGCGCTGGCTGCTTCGAGCTGGCGGAGGACGGGACACTGCTGCTAGACGAGATCGGGGAGATGCCGGTGGCCACCCAGGCCAAGCTGCTGCGCGTGCTCGAGGACCACAAGCTGCGCCGCCTGGGCAGCAAGCTGGAGACCCCGGTGGACGTGCGCGTGCTCGCCGCCACCAACAAGGTGCCGGAGGAGGCGGTGGCCCGGGGCGAGCTGCGCCAGGACCTCTACTACCGGCTCAACGTCTTCCACATCGCCATGCCGCCGCTGCGCGAGCACAAGGAGGACCTGGCGGAACTGGTGCCCGCCCTGCTGGCCGAGGTCAACAGCAAGCACGGCCGGCAGGTGGGGGCGGTGAGCGACGCCGTGCTGCAGCTCTTCCAGGAGTACTCCTGGCCGGGCAACGTGCGCGAGTTGCGCAACACGCTGGAGCGGGCGGTGATCGTCTGCCAGGCCCCGGAGATCGAGCCCAAGCACCTGCCGCCGGGCTTCGGGCAGGGTCTGGCGCGGCCCGCGGTGGAAGACCCCAACGCGGTGCGGCTGGGCGTGGGCACCACCGTGGACGAAGCCGAGAGACTGCTCATCCTGAAGACGCTGGAGTTCACCAACAACAACAAGACGCGCGCCGCCGAGATCCTGGGCATCAGCCTGAAGACCCTGCATAACAAGCTGAAGGAGTACAACGCCAGCGCGGTGGCGGCGGACGCGTCCCATAGCGGCACATGAAGGCCTTCGAAGAGATCGAGCACACAGCCGACCTGGCCTTCTGCGCCTACGGGCGCGATCCCGCCGAACTGTTCGCCAACGCCGCCCGCGGCATGTTCACGCTCCAGGGCGGCGGGCTTCCGCCCCCGCTCCAGGAACGCCGGGTCGAGGTCGAAGGCGTCGATCGCGAGACCCTGCTGGTGAACTGGCTCAACGAGCTTCTCTACCTGCAAGAACGCCATGGGGAGGTGTACAGTGAGTTCGAGATGGAGGAACTCTCCGCAACGCGCCTGAGGGCGCGCGTGCGCGGCGGGGCGCAGGCGGGAGTCCGCCGGCGCATCAAGGCGGTCACCTTCCACGATCTGCGGGTGCGACAGACGGCGGAGGGCTGGCAGGCCACCCTGGTGCTCGACGTGTGATGCAGAAGACCCAGACCATCGCGAGCAAGCGCGACTTCGCGCCGGTGGCGCGCAACGTGTGGGAGCTGCCGCGCGAATTCCGCGAGGACATGCGGGTGCCAGCGCGCCTCTACGCCGACGAGTCGCTGCTGGAGGACGCGCTGGCCGACCGCTCCATCGAGCAACTGGTCAACACCGCCACCTTGCCCGGCATCGTCAAATACGCCATCGCCATGCCCGACATCCACCAGGGCTATGGCTTTCCCATCGGAGGGGTGGTGGCCACCCGCGTCCCCGAAGGCGTGATCTCCCCCGGCGGCGTGGGCTACGACATCAACTGCGGGGTGCGCGTGCTGGCCTCCACGCTCTCCGTCGAAGAGGTGCGGCCGCACCTGGACGGCCTGCTCACCGCGCTCTACCACAACTGTCCCAGCGGTGTGGGCGTAAGTGGCGGCTTCCGGCTGAGCCACGAAGATCTCGACGAGGTCTTGAGCGAGGGCGCGCGCTGGGCCCTGCGCCAGGGCTATGCCCGCCCCCAGGACCTGGAGCGCACCGAGGAGTATGGGTGCATCGCGGGCGCCGACCCGCAGCAGGTCTCGCCGCGGGCCAAGGAGCGCGGGCGGCCGCAGATCGGGACCCTGGGTGCGGGCAACCACTTCATCGAGGTGGACCGCATCGCGGCCATCTACGACGGCGAGGCCGCCGAGCGCCTGGGGCTGTTTCCCGAGCAGGTGGTGGTGCAGATCCACTGCGGCTCGCGCGGGCTGGGCCACCAGGTCTGCGAGGATTACGTGAGCCGGCTGCAGAGCACGGTGCGGGAGTACGGCATCGAGCTGCCCGACCGCGAACTGGTGTGCGCGCCCCTGGACTCGCCGGAAGGCGAGCAGTACCTGGCGGCCATGGCCGGCGCCGCTAACTTCGCCTTCGCCAACCGCCAGGTACTCACCCACCAGATCCGGCGCTCGCTGGAGCAGGCGCTGGCCGGACGGGTGCAGAGCTTCGACCTCCACCAGGTCTACGATATCGCCCACAACATGGCCAAGATGGAGGAGCACCAGGTGGGCGGCCAGAGCACGAAGGTGTGCGTCCACCGCAAGGGAGCGACGCGGGCCTTCGGGCCGGGCTCGCCGGTGCTGCCCGACTCCCTGCGCAACCTGGGCCAGCCGGTGCTGGTGCCGGGCTCGATGGGCACGGCCTCCTACATCCTGCTGGGGACGGAACGCTCCATGGAGCAGACCTTCGGCTCCACCTGCCACGGGGCGGGCCGGGTGATGAGCCGCGCCCGGGCGAAGAAGCAGGTACGGGGCGAGCGCCTGCGCGAGGAGCTGGAGGCGCGCGGCATCGGGGTGCGGGCAGGCTCCCTGAGCGGGCTGGCGGAGGAGGCCCCCATCGCCTACAAGGACGTGGCCCGGGTGGTGGAAGTGGTGCACCGCGCGGGCATCGGCAAGAAGGTGGCGCGCCTGGAGCCCATCGGAGTCATCAAAGGCTAGGAGAGCCCGGATCCCGCGCATGCATCCACGACTGCGTCTGAAGACGAAGCTGGTTCTGGCCATCAGCGGCATGGTGGTGGTGCTGGTGGCCGGGCTGGCCTCCGTGTACGTCTCGCAGATCGTGCGCCACGACGTGCACGACACCTACCAGGGCGCGGGCTTCCTGGCGAACGAGGTGCTGGACGCGGCCCAGCAGGCCCTGCAGGCCGACCTGGACAGCGCCCGCGTGGACACCCGCGATCCCCAGCAGGTGCGCGCCGCCATCGAGGAGGTGCTGCAGACCGACCCCGGGCTGAATACGCTGCTGCAGTCCATCGTGGGCTATTCGCCCACCATCTACGATGTCATGATCACCGACACGCGCGGGCGGGTGCTGCTGCACACCAATCCCGACCAGATCGGCAAGGTGCTGCCCGAGCGCGAGGATTTCGGGGAGGTGGAGCGGGGGAGCCTGCGGCGGCAACTGGAGGCGGTCTTCGGCAAGCCCCGCGTCTACGAGCGGCGGCTGCCGGTGAAGCGCAACGGGGAGCCCTTCGGCAGCATCCGCGTGGGCATCTCCACCGTCTTCCTGAAGAGCCAGTTGCAGCCCAAGCTGCGGAGCGCGCTGTTGTTCTCGGGGGTGGCGGTGCTGCTCTCCCTGCTGCTGGCGGCGCTGCTCTCCAACGCGGCCCTGCGGCCGCTGGAGGACATCAGCCGGCGGCTGGACCTGGCCAGCGCCGGGCAGTTGCAGGCGGGCACGCCTGAGCCTGCGCGCGACGACGAAGTGGGCGCGGTCACCACCAAGATCGACCTGCTCGGCCGCCAGATCCGCGACGCCCGCGAGGTCTTCTCCACCTTGAAGGAGAACCTGGACCAGATCATGGCCAACCTGCAGGACGGCATCCTGCTGTTCACCCGCGACGCGCGCGCCGTCCTGGTGAGCGCCTCGGTGGAGCGGTTCCTGGGCAAGCCGCGGGCAGAGATGCTGGGAGCAGAGATCTGGGAGATCTTCGCCCAGCACTCGCCGCTGGGCAGCCTGGTGCTCGACGCCTACAGCCTGCGCCAGCCCCTGGTGCGCCACGAGGTGCAGGCGGAAGAAGGAAGGCGCCTGCAGGTCTCGCTGGATTTCATCGAGGAGCGCGGGGAGCGCATCGGGACGCTGCTCAGCCTGCATGACGCCGAGTCGGTGCGCCAGATCGAGGACGAGATCGAACTCTCGCAGCGGCTCTCGGCCATCGGCCGCCTGACCTCGGGGGTGGCCCACGAGGTCAAGAACCCCATCAACGCCATCGTGCTGCACCTGGAGGTGTTGCGGCAGAAGCTGCAGCAGACCGATCCCGACACCCGCCGCCACATGGAGGTCATCGGCAAGGAGATCCAGCGGCTCGACCGGGTGGTGCAGACCCTGGTGGACTTCACCCGCCCGGTGGAGCTGCGCTTGGCCGAGACCGACCTGCGCCGGCTGGCGGAGGAGGTGGGGGTGCTGGCCGCCCCCGACGCCGAGCGCCAGGGCGTGCGCATCGTGCGCGAGCTGCCGCGTCAGCCCCTGCGCGTCAAGGTGGATGCCGACCTGGTGAAGCAGGCGCTGCTCAACGTGGTGCTCAACGGGGTGCAGGCCATGCCCCAGGGCGGCGCGCTCACCCTGGGCGCCACCCGCGTCGGGCCGGGCCTGGAGATCTACGTGTGCGACCAGGGCCCGGGCATCCCACCCGACCTGCGCGATAAGGTCTTCAACCTGTACTTCACCACCAAGCCGGCGGGCAGCGGCATCGGCCTGGCCATGACCTACCGGGTCATGCAGATGCACAACGGCTCGGTGGAGTTCGAGTCTTATCCCCGCCAGGGCACAGTCTTCCGCCTGCGCTTCCCTGCCCTAGAGGCGGAAGGACGGGCGCAGCAGGAGGTCGCCGCGCGCACCCGATGAGCATTCTGGGAGCCAGGCCGCGAGCGGGGATCCTGCTGCTGGCAGGGGTGGGACTGCTGTGGCTGGCGGGATGCCACAAGAAGAAAGCGTCCGCGGTGCCGCCGCAGGCGCAGGCGCCTACCATCGCAGAACCGGCGCCGGCCCCGCCCGCGGTCCCCACCAACGGCACTCAGCCGGAGATCAAGCCGGCGACTCCCCCGCCGACCCCGGCGAACCCGCCGCGCTCCAAGAACCACCATCCGGCGCGGAAGCCGGCAGCGCCCGCCCCCGCCGCTCCCCCGGCCGCCGATGTGCCCCCCAAGACGGTGCCGGAGGGCAGCGCTCCCTCCACCAGTAGCCAACTGACGCCCAGCCTCACGCCGGAGGAGGCGGAGCGCACCCGCCAGAGCACCGTCCAGTTGCTGGCTGCCACGGAGGCCAACCTGCAGAATCTGGCGCAGCCGCTCAGCCGCGAGGAGCAGGCCACGGTCGACGAGATCCGCAGCTATCTGACGCAGGCACGCGCCGCCTTGACGGAAGGCGACCTGCTCCGCGCCTACAATCTGGCAGGCAAGGCGCACCTGCTCAGCAACTCCCTCCCCAGGAAGTAGGATTCCGCCCTCCTCACCTCCTGCGGTAACGTTGCTGCCCCACCGAGGTGCGGATGGAAGACGGCTACATCGCACAACAGATCCGGCGCTGCAATCGCAACTCCCTGGCCTTCTTCGCGGTCACCATGGCCCTGCTGCTGCTGGCTGGGGCCGCGAGCTGGCGCTATCTCTACAACTTCTTCCGCGGGCCGTTCCCCACCGATCCCTTCCAGTTGCTCACGGTGAACGATCCCGGCACCCTGAAGCAGTACTTCGTGACCATCCCGGCCGGCGAGCCCATCAACACCGGCGGCTCCGAAGAGGAGGACGGGCAGACGAAAGCCCGGTTTGTGGCGGTGGTGGTTGGGCATCGCTTCCTTCTGGTGAAGGCGCCGCTCAACGACCAGAAGGAGTTCACCGGCGAGCTGACCGCCATCCCCGAAGAGGTGCGCAGCAAGATCGTGGCGCCCAGCGAGGCCGGCGAAGCCGATCTCAAGGGATCGTTCCTGCCGGTCATGCTCGACGCCAGCGACAGCTTCCGCAGCCCCGGCTATTGGGGCCTGGGGATAGGGCTGGCCTTCGCGGTGATCGCGGTGGCGGTCCTGCGGGGCAGCTACTCCTCCGACCCTGCCCGCCATCCCATCATTGTGCGCCTCGAAAAGCTGGGGCCGGGACTGGACCTGGCCGCCAACATCGACCAGGAGATGCACTCCGGGCAGGTGCTGAAGTTCGGCCCTTCGGCGCTGCTCACGCCCTCCTGGCTGCTGAGTCCCAGCACCTTCTCGCTGAAGCTGCTGCGCCTGCAGGACCTGGCGTGGTTCTACAAGAAGGTCACCACCCACCGGGTGAACTTCGTGCCCGTGGGCAAGAGCTATTCGGTGGTGGCGTGGGACCGCTACAAGACCGTGTTCATGGTCGAGATGGGACGCAAGGAGGAGGCGGGCAACTCTCTGCTGCAGGAGCTGGTGCGGCGGGCGCCTTGGGCCATCGCCGGCTACAGCGCCGACCTGCAGAAGCTGTGGCTGAAGGACTACCGCCAGGTGGTGGCCGCGGTGGAGGAGCGCAAAGCGCGCGCCAAAAGAGCGGGCAGCCCTGCTTAGCTCGGGAGACGGAGGCGCGGTTCTACTTTCCCATCTTCTCCTTCACCTGCTCCAGCAGGACGCGCGCGGGTTGCTGTACCGGGCCGGGAATGGCGGCGGCCTTGGTCAGCACGGCGCGCGCCTCGGCGTAACGCCGCAGCATGGCGTAGGCGTTGCCCAACCGGTAGAGCACGGGGGCGCAGGCGTCGGGGTTGCTCTCCAGCAGGTCGGCGGCCTTCTTCAGGTTCACCGCCGCCTGCGCGGTCTTGCGCTCCTTCATCTGGGCATAGCCCATGGCGGAGTAGGCCAGGCCGGCGGAGAGCTTGTGCGGCGGGTCGGCGGCGGGATCGTCGGGCTTGGCCAGCGCCACCGCCTTCTGCCCGTACTCCATCACCTTGTCCAGGTGTGCGTTCTTGGGGTCCTCGGAGTAGGCGCTGGCCAGCAGCGCCAGGGTGGTGAAGTTGTCCGGGTCGGAGGCCACCAGCTTCTCCCCGAAGTCGTAGAGCTTGTCCCAGTTGCCCTCCTGCTGCAGGGCGTAGAGGGCCAACTGGGAGAGCGCCGGCTTGTAGGCCGACTTGGGGAAGGCGGCGTTGAAGCGCTCGATCTCGTCCAGGCGCAGCTTGGCGTCGCTCTCGGCGGAGATGGCGGCGTAGGCGGAGTTCTCCAGGAAGTCGTAGGAGTTCTTGTTGGCGGCGCGGGCTTCCTCGGAGTGGCGGGCGAAGTCTTCGTCGCTCATGCCGGCGGGCATGGCCTCTTTGCCGATGCCCAGGTAGGCGGCGCCGCCTTGCACGGCGCTGTCCACCGCCTTGGCGTTCTGCTTGAGCTGCAGGGCGGCCTGCACCCGCAGCACCAGCAGATCGAGGTTGTTGGGCTGGGCGGCCACCGCCTGATCCAGGTAGGTGAGCGCCTGAGCGGCGTCACCGGCCGCCGTCGCCTGTTGCGCCAGTTGGGAACAGGCATAGGCCACGGCGTTGGGATTGGAGGCGAAGTCCTTGGCCATCTGCTGCAGCAGCGCGGTCTTTTTCTGTGCGTCCGCCTCGGCGGTGATGGCCTGGATGGCCTTGTCCTCCGGAGTTCCCGCCGGGATCAGGATGGAGGTGACCTGGGCGTGAAGCAGCGGGTGCAGGGCAAGCAGCAGGAACAGGACGCAGCAGCGGATCTTCATCGGTGCCTCCGCAGAACGGGACGACGAGGGCATGCTAGCGCCGAAGGACGGCGGATGCAACGCGGGGCGCTACTTGGGAGCCGGCGCCGGGGCTGGAGGCGGTTCGGGCGAGACTGCCGTCGCGCGCACCGCGAAGCCGGCGCGTACCAGGATCAGGCGCGGCAACGAGCCGTCGCGGCGGCGATAGGGCGCCAGGTCTTCCAGGCCGTCCAGGTGGAGGAACAGGCGCAGGAAGGCGGCACCGGGGGCATCGTCCAGCTCGTAGAGGTCGCCGGGCAGGAAGCGCGACTGGGCCGCCAGCAGGAGCTGGCGCTCGCGCCGCAGATCCTCGCGCAGCGCCGGGTCGAGCACGATGGCGTAATAGCCGTCCCACTCCCCGCTCTGGCCCTCCGGCGACAGGGCGTTGACCACCAAGTTGTGGTCGTAGTCTTCCCAGCCCTCGGCGTGGTGCTGGCGGCCGGGACAGACCAGGTAGAGGTTGAGGCGCTTGTCGCGGGGCTTGGGATCGGAGACGCGCTCGCCGAAGTCCCAGGGCCCCACCAGCACGGCGCGACGGAGATCGGCGGCGGGCTCGGGCGTGAGATCGACGGTCTTACCCTCGAAGTAGGCCGAGGTCACCCGCAGGCGCGGTGAGGCCGGGGCGGGGGCGGAAGCGGGACGGGCCGCCGGGTGCGGCCTCTGCGCGGCCACGGCCGCCGCCAGCAAGGCCAGCGCGGCCCAGCCCGCGGTCTGCCCTACGCGTCTCCAAGGAAGGCGCAGCGGGATCACCCCCGGGGGAGCATCTGAAGCGGATTATACGGTCGAAGCTCCCGCGGCAGCCCCCCAGTTTTCCACACCAAAGTGTCTGGCCCGCGGGGTAGCGCAATTCCTCTTCCGCAGTTACAGTGGAAGGACTGATGAAAAGCATCCTGCGGCAGCCGGGGCTGCGCTTCATCTTCGGCGCCAACGTCATCTCCATGCTGGGCAGCGGCATGAACTCCGCCGCGGTGACCTGGTACATCCTCCAGGCCACGCACTCGGAGACCGCTCTGGGGCTGCTGGTGGTGCTGCAGACCATCCCCGCCATGCTGATGCTGCCCTTCACCGGCGTCATCATCGACAGGCAGGATCGGCGCTATCTGGTGATGATGCTGGATGCGGCCCGCGCCCTGGTCATCGTGACGGTGGCGGTGCTGGTGCTGCGCCATCAGGCACAGCTCTGGATGCTCTACCTGATGAACATCCTGGTGGCGGCCGGCTTCTGGATGTTCTGGCCCACCATCACGGCGCTCATCCAGGAATTGACCCCGGAGGCGCAGTTCGTCCACGCCAACACCTTCCTGCTGGCGGGCGTGCAGGGCGGATGGCTGATGGCCGGCGCGCTGGTGGGCTTCGTCTACAACCACATCGGGTTGGGCGGGGTGCTGCTCATCGACTGCGCCACCTACGGGGTCTCGTTCCTCTGCTACTTCGCGGTGCGCAAGGGCAAGCAACTGGTCGAGAGGCCGCACGAGATCACCGCCGAGCTGAAGGACGCGGAGGGCGCCTTCCAGCGCTACTGGCTGGAACTGCGCGAGGGTCTAAGCTACCTGCGCTCCAAACCCTACGTGGTGCTGGTGGGGACGAGCTGGGCGCTCTTCCTGGGCGCCATGCTGACCCAGGGCGTGCTGACCGCGCCGCTGAGCGACCTGGTCTTCCATGGGGGCGCGGTGGGCTACGGCTGGCTGAACGGAGGCTGGGGCGTGGGCGCCTTCCTGAGCGCCTGGTACGCCCCCGCGGTGATCCGGTCGCTGAAGTCGCGGCCGGCGCTGGGCATCTCCATGGGCCTGCTGGCCGCCAGCCTCTTCCTGCTCCCTTACTCGCGCTGGCTGGCACTCGCGGTCGGCATCTACGGGCTGATGGGGACAGCCCGCGGCATCGCCGGCATCTCCATCTCCACCACCATGATGGAACTCGTCCCCAAGCACTTCATGGGGCGGGTGCAGAACACCTTCTACTTCTTCGGCACGCTGATCCAGGTGGTGATGGGGATGGCGGTGGGGGTGGCCTCGCAGCGCATCGGGCTGGGCTTGGGCTTCGCCCTGGTGGGCGGGCTGTACTTGATCGCGTGCCTGACGGCAGTGTGGCCGGTGGTGCATCCGGCGGCGGCGGCGGAGACGGAAGCGGCAGGCTAGCTCTCCCCCACAAGACAGCGGCGCGCGCCGCCTGCTATGCTCTCGGGTCGCAGTATCCCTGAGCCGAGAAGGAAGGAACCCGCATGGCAGGCAGCCTGGATGGCAAGACGGCGGTGGTCTTCGGAGTCGCCAACAAGCGCAGCATCGCCTGGGCCATCGCGCAGCAGATGCAGCAGGCAGGCGCGCGCCTGGCCATCACCTACCAGAACCAGCGGCTGGAGCAGGAGGCCAAGGACCTGATCACCGCCCTGCCCGGGGCGGAGGCCTTCATGTGCGACGTCTCCCGCGACGAGGAGATCGACCGCCTCTTCGCCCAGTTCCAGGAGCGCTACGGCAAGCTGGACGCGCTGGTGCACAGCATCGCCTTCGCGCCCGCGGCCGAGCTCTCGGGGGAATTCCTGGCCACCAGCCGCGAGGGCTTCCGCATCGCCCACGACGTGAGCGTGTACTCGCTGGTGGCGCTGGCGCGGGCCGCGGCCCCGCTCATGAGCGACGGCGGCTCCATCCTCACCCTGACCTACTACGGCGCGGAGAAGGTGGTGCCGCGCTACAACGTGATGGGGGTGGCCAAGGCGGCGCTGGAGGCCTCGGTGCGCTACCTGGCCTTCGACCTGGGCAAGCGCAAGATCCGGGTGAACGCCATCTCCGCCGGGCCCATCAAGACGCTGGCCGCGCGCGGCATCTCCGGTTTCGGCGACATGCTGAAAGGGCACGTCGAGCGCGCTCCCCTGCAGCGCAACGTGGACGTGGACGAGGTGGGCAAGACCGCGGTCTTCTTGGCCTCGGACGCGGCCAGCGGAATCACCGGCGAGGTCGTCTACGTCGACTGCGGCTACAACATCATGGGGTTCTAGGGATGGACGATTGCCGATTGATTCATTGACGATTGAAAAACAGCAGGCAGGACGCAGTTCAATCGTCAATCGTCAATGAGACCATCGTCGATGGATCAATCCCACCTACCTCTTGCTTCCCAGGGCCGCATTCAAGTACCGG
>DATIWW010000050.1:0-6229 GCA_035519175.1 Terriglobales bacterium | reverse complement strand
GAATACACCAAGTATCTCTACCTGCACGGGTTGAGCGTGGAGTCGGCCGAGGCGCTGGCCGAGCTCTCACATAAGCGCATTCGTGAAGATCTGGGCACTGCTGGTGAAGATTCGCCACACACTCGCGACCTGTTTCACCAGAAGTATCGCGGCTCGCGTTATTCGTTCGGCTATCCTGCGTGCCCCAATCTCGAGGACCAGACGAAGCTCTTCGCGCTGCTGCATCCCGAAGAGGCCATCGGCGTACATCTGACCTCGGGCTACCAGCTCGAGCCGGAGCAGAGCACCTCGGCGGTGGTGGTGCACCACCCCGCGGCCAAGTATTTTGTGGTGTAGGGGGCTTGAGGAATGAAACGTATCGCCGTTCTCGCCTTCGCATTGACGCTGCTGGCTCCTGCGTCCATGTGGAGCCAGGAGGTGAATCGGGTCGAGATCGCCTCTTCCTGGGGAGGCTTGGGAGAACCGCGGAACGATCACGTGACGATTATTCGAGAATCGGGGCAGTTCTATCGGGATGGGCGGAGCGTTGACGGAGCGGCTGTCGAAGCGCTACGCCAGGCTCTGGAAGCGCCCCCGCTGGCGAGCTTGAACCTGGAGAATCTCGGTCTCACCCAAAGCTGGCTAATCCACAACGCGAGCCCGGCGCTGGAAGACTATGCCAAAGACCGCGACGTAACGCCGCGGCAAAGGACGTTCTTCCTTAATAAGTTCTTGAGTGTCCAGGCCATGAAGCCCCACCTGCTGGCAGTCTTCGGTGGAGGATGGACGGACGACTTTCCCGAGGTGAAGGTCGTCGTCACACTGAGCTCCGGCGAGATGCTGAGGATTTCTTCAAAGGAGCAGCCAATCTTCATGCTTCCGTGGGGAGTGGAGAGCCCAGAGGGACCATTCGTCACCTACAACGCTGACATTAGTCGAGCGATTGCTGCGCTTCTGCCCAAGGGCGCGGCCAACAGGGACCGCTTGGCGGGTACTCGCTTGCGTGCGGTGATCGCCAATCGACTCGTCCAGGATTCTTGGAGCGAGTGGAATCAGCTGGAAGCTGAAGACACCTCTGGGCCCGGACTCAGCGAGATCGAAGCGCGTTTCACCATCCGGGAAACGGAAGGCAGGTATCTCTCGTCGGTGGATGTGGACGGCCGCGCAAGCTGGAATGCGAAACTGACGGACAAGCGCCTGCCAGCGAGCATGGTGATCGGAGTGAGTTTGCCCGTCGACGAGGACGGCCGTCTGAAGGACGTGGAGCCTCTTCTGACCAAGGTGGACAGCTATGAGGCCCTGGCGCTATCTCCCGTCTGGTTTCGAATGTACCTGGTGACCAACCCGAAGACAGAGGTGGAGATCAGGTTCGTTCGAGATCGGTCTTTGAGCCTGAAGGCAGGCGAGGATCTGCTCAACGACCTCAGGAAGCACGGAAAGGAAAGCGTGGCTCGCGAGCTCGAAGCCCAACAGGAGCGATGCGTGTTTCTCGAGGTTAACGACAAGGGCGAAGGCCGATGGTCCCGTTGGGTGGTCCTGCCCGACGGACGAATGGTGCTGTGGCACTTCCAGGGCGGCTCGGTTCTGAACTGGCGCGCGGCCGAGTTCTCGAGTTGGGATTTCTTTGGGTGGCACAGTGTAGGCGCAGTCATTGCCTCAGACGGGCGTCGCATTGAGTAGCGGGATGCTCGTCGCCGGTCGCCAGCGGGGCGCTCGATTGCGCCCTCGCTAGGCTCGGGCCCGTTCGCGCCGGAGATTCCGGTGCCGTCGTTGTGGCACGGCTGAAGCCGCGCCCTGATACGAACCCGTGCCGTCCCTTGGAAGAGGGGAGGCATTCTTGGGCGTGGCGGAGGCGGAGTGGGGCACGCCGGGCACAAGGTATAATGCGGCTCCCTGATGGCGCTGACCTCCGGAACCAAGCTAGGGCCTTACCAGATCGAGACGCCGCTGGGCGCGGGCGGCATGGGCGAGGTGTACCGCGCCAGCGACTCGCGGCTGCAGCGCGCGGTGGCCATCAAGGTGCTTCCCAAGCAGGTGGCCGGCGACCCCGACCGGCTGCGCCGCTTCGAGCAGGAAGCGCGGGCGGTGGCCGCCCTCGACCATCCCAACATCCTCTCCATCTACGACGTGGGCGCCTACGACGGCGCGCCCTACCTGGTCACCGAGTTTCTGGATGGGGCCACGCTGCGGGAGGAGCTGAAGGAGGGCGCGCTGCCGCAGCGCAAGGCGGTGGAGTACGCGCGCCAGGTCGCGCATGGGCTGGCGGCGGCGCACGAGAAGGGCATCGTCCACCGCGACCTGAAGCCGGAGAACATCTTCGTCACCCACGACGGGCAGGTGAAGCTGCTGGACTTCGGGCTGGCCAAGCTGACGGGCGGGGAAGCGGAGGCGCCCGGCGAGGCCGTCACCATGACCACGGGCGCCACCCGCACCACCCCGGGCACGGTGCTGGGCACCGTGGGCTACATGTCGCCGGAGCAGGTGCGCGGGCAGGCGGCCGACTCCCGCTCCGACATCTTCAGCTTCGGGGCGGTGCTCTACGAGATGCTGAGCGGCAGGGTGGCCTTCCAGAGCGACTCGTCGGTGGAGACCATGAACGCCATCCTGAAGGAAGATCCGCCCGAGCTGAGCGAGGCCAAGCTGCGGGTGGCGCCGGGGGTGGCGCGGGTGGTGCAGCACTGCCTGGAAAAGCGCCCCGGCGACCGCTTCCAGTCGGCCCACGACCTGGAGTTCGCGCTGGGAGCGCTGTCGGGGACGGAGATCGGCAGCGGGGTGCGGCTGGGCGCGCCGCGGCGCCGCTGGGGACTGTGGGCGGCGGGCCTGGGGGTCTTCCTGCTGGCGGCGCTGGGCCTCTCGCTGCTGGAGCACAGGCCCGCCGCCGAGCGGGCGCAGTTCGCCATTCCGGTGCCGGGGGAGGTGCGCAACCTGTCGCTGTCGGC
This sequence comes from Terriglobales bacterium, assembly GCA_035519175.1. GTDB lineage: Bacteria > Acidobacteriota > Terriglobia > Terriglobales > Acidobacteriaceae > DASPRL01. Next base: position 3,311 of record DATIWW010000050.1, on the reverse strand, counting down.
GGATGGGCGCATGCTGGCCTTCGTCTCGCCCGACCCGGAGAGCGGCGCCAACATGATCCTGGTGCAGCGGGTGGGCGGCGGCGAGGCCCGGCAGTTGCCGGGGACGGAAGATGCAACCTACCCCACCTGGTCGCCCGACGACGCTTATGTCGCCTTCTTCGCCGAGGGCAAGCTGAAGAAGATCGCGGTGGCGGGAGGTCCGGCGGTGGTGCTGGCCAACGCCACCAGCGGGCGGGGCGCGAGCTGGAGCAGCCAGAATGTGATCCTGTTCGCCGCCGAGGCGGGAGGCGGGCTGTGGCGGGTGAACGCCGACGGCACCGGGCTGGCGCAGGAGACCGCCGTGCAAGCCGACGAGAGCTCGCACCGCTGGGCGGTGTTTTTGCCCGATGGCAAGCATTACCTCTACTGGTCGGGGATCTTCAGCGCCGAGGGCAACAATCCCCAGAACGGCATCTACCTGGGCACGCTGGGCAGCAAGGAGCGGAAACAACTGGTGCGCGGGGAGACCAGCGTGGGCTACGGAGCCGGGTCGCTGGTTTACTTCGATCTGAAGACGGGGCTGCTGGCGGTGCCGCTGGACCTGGGCGGGGGCCGGGTGAGCGGGTCGCCGGTGGTGGTGGCGGCGGCCGTGGCGTATTCGCCCTCCACCTTCTGGGCGAACTTCGCCATGGCCGGGAACGGGACGGTGGTGTACGACAGCAGCACGGGCGCGGCCCTCTCGCAACTGACCTGGTACGACCGCGCCGGCAAGGAGACCGGCCACATCGGGGGCACCGGCATTCTGGCCAATCCCGCCATCGCGCCCGACGGCCAGCGCGTGGTGGTGGACATCAACGACGTGAAGGCCAACAACGTGGACCTGTGGATCGAGGATCCGGGGCGGGGGACATCCTCGCGCTTCACCTTCGATCCCACGGAAGAGGTGGCGGGGGTATGGTCGCGGGACGGCAGCACCATCGCCTTCCGCTCCATCGAGGGCGGACCCAACCTGCGGCTGAAGCGAGCGAGCGGGCTGGAGGCGGGGCAGGCCGCCGCGCACGTGGCCCTGAACGACGACATCCTCCCCAGCGCATGGTCGGCGGGCGACAAGCAGATCCTGTGCTCGCTGCAGCCGGGTGCGGGAGGCTCGAAGCTGGTGCTGGTGGACGTAGCCAAGGGCACGGTCACGCCCTTCCTGAAGGCCTCCGGCAACCAGACCAACGGGCAGATCTCCCCCGACGGGAAATGGGTGGCCTACGCCTCCAGCGAGTCGGGGCAGTGGGAGATCTACGTGACCACCTTCCCCGGAGCGGCGGGGAAGTGGCAGGTGTCGAGCGGCGGGGGCACGGAGCCGCGCTGGAGCCACGACGGCAAGGAGATCTTCTACATCGCCTCCAAGGGCATGCTGACGGCGGTGCCGGTGAGCACGGAGGGAGGCGTCTCGGCGGGCGTGGCCACCCCGCTCTTCCAGGTGCATGCCCGGGCGCCGATCTCTTCCACCGACCTGTTCAGCTACGACGTGGCGGCGGACGGAAAGCGCTTCCTGGTGAACCGCTACGTGCGGCCGGAGCACCCGGTGCCGCTGACCATCGTGCTGAACGCGACCGCGGGCGGAACGCATTGAAGCCTTCCCCCCGGGGGCCGGCGACGGGATGACACCGCCCGAAGGGGCGGACTATACTGCTTGCACTCGTCGCGGTGGGGGAATGGCGCTTCAGTGCGGGAGCAAGCTAGGACATTATGAGATCACGGGCGCCCTGGGTGCGGGCGGCATGGGAGAGGTCTATCGCGCGCGCGACACCCGCCTGGGCCGCGAAGTAGCCATCAAGGTCCTGCCCGACGCGCTCGCCTACGGGCGCACGGGGCGGGAGCGCTTCGAGCAGGAGGCGCGCTCGGCCTCGGCCCTCAATCACCCCAACATCGTCACCATCTACGAGCTGGCGCAGGCGGACTCGGTCCACTACATCGCCATGGAGTTGGTGGAGGGTGAGACGCTGCGGCAGATGCTGGAGCGCGGGCCGCTGCCGCTGCGCAAGGCGCTGGAGGTGGCGGCGCAGGTCGCCGAAGGCCTGGCCAAGGCGCACGAGTCGGGCATCGTGCATCGCGATCTGAAGCCCGAGAACGTGATCGTACCGCGCGAGGGTCCGGTGAAGATCCTCGACTTCGGGCTGGCCAAGCCGGCCGCGTCCAGCCCGCGGGAGGCCTCGCAGATCTCCACCCAGGGATTCGCCACCTCGCCGGGGGCGGTGATGGGAACGGCGGCGTACATGTCCCCGGAACAGGCCAGCGGCCATGCTCTGGACTTCCGCTCCGACCAGTTCTCCTTCGGGCTGATGCTCTACGAGATGGTGACGGGGAGCCGCGCCTTCCAGCGCCACACCACGGCGGAGACCATGGCGGCGATCATCCGGGAAGAGCCCGAACCCATGCGGGCGCGCAATCCCGCCCTGCCGGCGCCGCTGTGCTGGGTGACGGAGCGCTGCCTGGCCAAGGACCCCAAGGAGCGCTACGTGTCCACCCGCGACCTGGCGCGGGAGGTGGCCGCGCTGCGCGACCGGCTCGCCGACCTGCCGCAGAGGCTCCCCGAGAGTCGCCGGCCCAGCAATCTGCCCGTCCCCTCCACCGCCCTGGTGGGGCGGGAGCGCGAGGTCGAGGCCGCGCGCGAACTCCTGCTCGAGCCGGAGGTGCGTCTGGTGACGGTGACCGGCCCCGGCGGCATCGGCAAGACGCGTCTGGCGCTGGAGGTGGCGCGGGAACTGGAGCAGCACTTTCCCGCGGGCGTGTACTTCGTGCCCCTGGCGGGAGTGAGCGATGTCCGGCTGCTGGCTTCCGTGGTGGCTCCGGCGCTGGGGCTGCGGGAGAGCAGCGGGCAGTCGCCGGAGGAGGCGCTGAACAAGTATCTGCGGGAGGACCTGCGCGCCGGGCTGCTGCTGTGCTTCGACAACTTCGAGCACCTGCTGGCAGGGGCGCCGCGGGTCGCCGCGCTGCTGGCCCTGGGCGGACATCTGAAGATCCTGGTGACCAGCCGCGCCGCTCTGCATCTCTCCGGCGAGCACGAATTTCCCGTGCCCCCGCTGGCGCTGCCCGAATCCCGCGCGCGGCTCACGCCGGAGGCGCTGGCGCAATGCCCGGCGGTGGCCTTGTTCGTGCAGCGGGCGCGGGCGGTGAAACCGGATTTCACCCTGAGCGGCGACAATGCCGTCGCCGTGGCCGAGATCTGCCAGCGGCTCGACGGCCTGCCCCTGGCCATCGAGCTGGCGGCCGCACGCATCAAGCTCCTCTCCCCGGCGGCCATGCGCGCCCGCCTGGAGAGCCGCCTGCAACTGCTGACG
>DATIWW010000049.1:0-5426 GCA_035519175.1 Terriglobales bacterium | reverse complement strand
CCGCAGATCTGGTACCAGATCCAGACCAAGTTCCGCGACGAGGCACGGCCCAAGAGCGGCCTGCTGCGCGTGCGCCAGTTCATCATGAAGGACTCCTACTCCTTCGACCTGGACGAGAAGGGCCTGGAAGCCTCCTACCTGAAGCACTACGACGCCTACAGCCGCATCTTCGACCGCTCCGGGCTGCAGTACGTGGTGGTGGAGGCGCACTCCGGCGCCATGGGGGGCTCGCAGTCGCACGAGTTCATGGTGATGACCGACGCGGGCGAGGACCTGGTGGCCTCCTGCGCCGCCTGCCGCTACGCCGCCAACCTGGAGAAGGCCACCTCGCGGCTGGACCCGGTGCAGGACCTGGCGCCCACCGGCGACGGCAAGCCCGAGCTGGTCTCCACCCCCGGCAAGCGCACCATCGAGGAGGTCTCGAAGTTCCTGGGCGTCTCGCCCAAGAACAAGATCAAGACCCTGGCCCTGGTGGCCACCGAAGAGGATCCCGGCAAGAAGCAGCCCAAGCAGCGCAACGTGATCGTGCTGCTGCGCGGCGACCATGCCCTCAACGAGGCCAAGCTGCAGACGGCGCTGGGCGGCGTGCCCTTCCGCCCCATGCAGCCGGAGGAGATCGAGCAGGTGTTCGGCGCGCCCGCGGGCTTCATCGGCCCGGTGGGCCTGGCCGCCTACCAGGTGGACGCGCGCACCACGCCCACGCAGCAGATCCTGCTGGACGCGCTGCCCATCATCCTGGCCGACGAAGCCCTGAAGGGGCGGCAGAACCTGATCACCGGGGCCAACAAGACCGACCATCACCTCCGCAACGTGACGCCCGGCCGGGACTTCGGGGTCAGCCAGTGGACCGACCTGCGCAGCGTCGCCGCCGGCGAGCCCTGTCCCAAGTGCGGCGAGCCCTTGCGCGTCGCCAAGGCGGTGGAGATCGGCCACATCTTCAAGCTGGGGTACAAGTACTCCAAGTCCATGGGGGCGGTGGTGCTGGACCAGGATGGCAAGGAGGTCACCCCCATCATGGGAAGCTACGGCATCGGGCTGGAACGCATCCTGACGGCGGCGGTGGAGCAGAACCACGACGCCGAGGGCTTCTGGCTGCCGCGCTCCATCGCCCCCTTCGATGTGGTGGTCACGCCCACCAACCTGGGCGATGCGGCCGTGCTCCAAGCGGCGGTGCAGGTCGCCGGGACCCTGGAGCGCGCCGGCTACGACGTGCTGCTGGACGACCGCGACGAGCGCCCCGGTGTCAAATTCAAGGACGCTGACCTGGTGGGGATACCCTTTCGGGTGACCGTTGGCAAGAAGGTGGCGGAGGGTAAAGTGGAGGTGCTGCGGCGCTCGACACGGGAATCCCAGGATGCTACTATCAGCGAAATAGCGGGGGTCTTCCACAAGCTGCTCCAGGCTGCCGGGTAAGCTGCCGGCGGAGCGCTCCAAGGGAGCGTGGATTCCATGAAACGAGTCAAGGCGCTGGTGGGGTTGCTGCTGGTGGTGGTCGGTTTCTACCTGGCGTGGGAACTGCTGCCTCCGTATTTCGCGAACTACCAGCTGCAGGACGCCCTCGAGAACGAGGCCCGCCTGGATTCCTACAACCCCAACAAGACCGATGCCGACATCAAGAGCAGCATCGTGAAGGCGGCGCGCGACCTCGACATCCGCCTGAAACCGGAGGATGTCACGATCAGCCGCGACGGTCCCAACCTGGCCATTTCGGCCTCGTATAGCGTCCACGTGGATCTGCCGGGATTCCCGCTGGACATCAAGTTCAACCCGGCCACCAAGAACAAGCGCATTTAGTTGCGCGACGCGGCCGGACGCGGCGGACCGGGCCACGGAAGGGCCTAGCACTCAGCAAGCGAGGATGCGCTCTGGCGCCTCGTGAGACGCGAACCACCGCGCAGGAGATCGGGTTGGGCGCGCCTTATCGTCGGCAAGCGAGCGGAGCCTCCGCCATTCCATCGTGGCAGTGAAATCCAAAGAAGCGCAGCGCAAGCCCCCTGCAGGCCGGAGCAGGTTCTCCCATGCCCTGATCAAGGCGGGGCTCGCCGGTTTTCTGCTGCTGGCCGTGACCGGGCTGGCGGTCTTTTCCTTCTTCTACGTCAAGTACGAACGCATCGTCGACCAGCGGCTGAAGGGGCGGCTGTTCAACAACTCCGCCCGCATCTATGCGGCCCCGCCGGTGGTGCGGGTGGGAGAGCAGATCACCGCCGCCCAGGTCGCCCGCGAACTGCGCCTGGCCGGCTACGTGCCCGAGGGCCAGGGAGAGTCCGGCCTGGGCACCTACCAGGTGCTGCAAGAGGGCATCGAGGTCGCGCCCGGCCCCGATTCCTACCATTCGTCCGAGGGCGCGCGCATCCACATCGCCGAAGGCCAGGTGCAGGGCATCGTCTCCATGGGGCGCTCGCCCCAGCCCCTTTCCGCCTACGCCCTGGAGCCGCAACTGGTGACCGCGCTCGCCGACAACGACCAGCGCAGCAAGCGCCGGCTGCTGCGCTACGATCAGATCCCCAAGGTCATGGTGGATGCCGTGGTCGCCATCGAGGACCGCCGCTTCTTCCAACACAGTGGGGTCAACTACTTTCGCCTGGTGGAAGCGGTGTGGGCGGACCTGGGCCAGGGAAACCGCGGGCAGGGCGGCTCCACCCTCACCATGCAGGTGGCCCGCGGCTTCTTCCTCACTCCCGAGAAGACGGTGAAGCGCAAGCTCACTGAGATGCTGATCGCCATCATCCTGGAGCAGAAGCTCAGCAAGCAGCAGATCTTCGAGCTCTACGCCAACCAGATGGACATGGGCCAGCGGGGTTCGTTCACCATCCGCGGCTTCGGCGAGGCCTCCCGCGCCTACTTCAACAAGGACGTCAAGGACCTGACCGTGCCCGAGGCGGCGCTGCTGGCCGGGCTGCTGCAGGCCCCCAGCTACCTCTCTCCCTACCGCCATCCCGACCGCGCCCTGGAGCGGCGTAACCTGGTGCTCGACGGCATGCTGGAGACCGGCGCCATCACCCAGGAAGAGTGCGAGCGCGCCAAGGCCACCCCCCTCAAGCTGGCCCCGCCCAACGTGGAGGCCAGCGATGCTCCCTACTTCGTGGATCTGGTCCACGACACGCTGCTCGAGCGCTTCAAGGAGCCGGACCTCAGCGACCACGCCTACCGCATCTACACCACCCTCGATCCCGAACTGCAGGCCGACGCCGCCGAGGCGGTGCAGTACGGCATGAAGATCGTGGATGAGCAGGTCAAGAAGCTGCGCACGCGGCGGGTCAAAGTAGGAGACCGGTGGGAGACCAGGGTCGTGCCCGGACCACAGGCGCAGGTGGCGCTGCTGGCCCTCGACCCGCACACCGGGCAGGTCCTGGCCCTGGTGGGCGGGCGCAACTACAGCGTGAGCCAGCTCAATCACGCCGTAGCCGGCCGTCCCACCGGCTCCGCCTTCAAGCCCTTCGTGTACGCCGCCGCCATCAATACCGCGCTGGACGGGAGCCAGACCGTGCTCACGCCCGCGTCGGTGGTCGACGACTCGCCCACCACCTTCACCTACGGCGACCAGATCTACGAGCCGCGCAACTTCGGCGAAAAATACCTGGGGCCCGTCCCGCTCACGACCGCCCTGAAGCTGTCGCTCAACAACGCCACCGTGAAGGTGGCCGAGATGGTGGGCTACGACAAGGTGGCGGCGCTGGCGCGGGCGGCGGGCATCAAGTCGGTGGAACCGACGCCCGCCATGGCCATCGGCGCCTACGATGCTGCCCCGCTGGACGTGGCCGGGGCCTACACCGTCTTCGCCAACGGCGGGCTGCGGCTCACGCCCTTGCTGATCACCTCGGTGCGCGACGCCCAGGGGCAGCCGGTCGCCGAGTTCCACAGCGAAAGCACGCAGGTTCTGGATCCGCGTGTGGCCTACGTGATGACCACCATGATGGCGGCCGTGATCAACTCGGGCACGGCGGCGGGAGTGCGGGGCATGGGCTTCACCGCCCCGGCCGCGGGCAAGACCGGGACCTCGCACGACGGCTGGTTCGCCGGCTACACCAGCAACCTGCTGTGCATCGTCTGGGTGGGCTATGACGACTATAGCGACCTGCGCCTGGAAGGAGCGCACAGCGCCGCCCCCATCTGGGCGGAGTTCATGAAGCGGGCCATCCAGCACCCCGCCTACCGCGACGTGCACGCCTTCAGCCAGCCCGCAGGGGTGGTGGACGTGCAGATCGACAAGGTCACCAACCGCCTGGCCACCGCCAGTTGCCCCGACGACTACGTCGCCGCCTTCATCGCCGGCACCGAGCCCCATGACACCTGCGACAACACTTCGGTCAACATCTCGGGGTTCCCCTCCGGCTCAACCGGCCTGGAGCTGAAACTTTCCCCCCCCGCCGCGGTGTCAGATAATAGTAGTAGCCAGCAGGCGCCCGGGCAGGCGGCGGCTCCCAAGAAGAAGGGTATCTTCGGCAAGATCGCAGGTTTTTTCAAGGGAGGCAAGCCGGCTCAGCCCACCCCGACTCCCAGTCCGAGTCCCAGCCCGGCCGACGCGGGCCAGGGGAGCCAGGGTAAGCCTCGCTAGCCGAGGAGGAAGTATGAAGTCCCGCGTCGTCCTGGTGCTTGTGATCGCCGCCCTGTTCCTGGTGGTGGCGCCTCTCGCCGCCGCCCAGCAGCAACCCACCACCGCCATGGCGCCTCCGCAGATCCGCCGGGTGGAGCCGCCGCCCGCCGATGCCACCGCCGCCCAGTTGGAGCAGCGCGGGGATGAGCTGCGGACCGAGAAGGCCTACGTGGACGCCATCGACTACTACCGCGCTGCCCTGCGCAAAGAGCCCAAGAGCGCCGTGCTCCACAACAAGACCGGCATCGCCGAGCTGCAACTGGCGCGCTATCGGGAAGCCAAGAAGGACTTCGAGCGCGCCACCAAGCTCAAGAATGATTACGCCGAGGCCTACAACAACCTGGGCGTGGTCTACTACATCGACCGCGACTACAAGAAGGCCATCAAGATCTACCAGAAGGCGCTGGCGCTGCAGGAGGCCACGGCCAGCTTCCACAGCAATCTGGGAACAGCGTATTTTGAGCGCAAAGAGATCGATCTGGCCATGAAGGAGTATCTGCGCGCGCTGGAGCTCGATCCCGACATCTTCGAGCGCCTCTCCATGGCGGGCGTGACCGCGCACCTGGCCTCGCCCAGCGACCGCGCCCACTATTCCTACATCCTGGCCAAGATGTACGCGCAGGCGGGCAACTCCGACCGCTGCCTGCTCTACCTGCGCCGGGCCAAGGAGGACGGCTACGACAAGCTGAGTGATGTCTACAAAGACGACGTCTTCGCCCAGATCCGCAAGGACCCGCGTTTTGCCGAGCTGATGGGCGAGAAGACCACCGTCATCCCCCAGTAGACCCTCTTGCGGAACCCGTGGCCGGCAGGAATACCTCGCTGCCGGCCA
>DATIWW010000048.1:0-4876 GCA_035519175.1 Terriglobales bacterium | reverse complement strand
CATCGGCGCCTCGCAGGTGGCAAGGACAGTCGCTTACATTCAAAGCCAGGCTGCACATCACAGACGGGTCAGTTTCGAAGATGAGTTTCGCTCCCTGTTGGCGCGGTATGGAGTCGAGTACGACCCGAAATACTTGTTCGCATGAGCTTCAGCCGTCCCTTCGGGACTGGAAAGGGTTTAGGCCCCTGACCCGGCACTGCGTGCCGGGCCACTCTCGTCGCCTCCCTTCGGGAGGCGTTCCAGAACGCGCCGAGGGCGTATTCGTTCCAAAATCGCGACGATTCGACGTGCTCGCGAATCTCTTGTAGAGGGAATGATGGCGCAGCCGCGCGTGGTCATCGTCGGGGGCGGTTTCGGCGGGCTCTATGCCGCCAAGGCCATGGCCCGCCTGCCCGTCTCCATCACCCTGGTGGACCGCAAGAACCACCACACCTTCCAGCCGCTGCTCTACCAGGTGGCCACCGCGGCGCTCTCTCCCGCCGACATCGCCTCGCCCATCCGCGGCATCCTGCGCCGCGAGCGCAACGTGGAGGTGCTGCTGGGCGAGGTCACCGGCTTCGACCTCCCTGCCCGCCGCGTCCTCTGCCGCGACTTCGCCCTCGACTATGACTACCTCATCGTGGCCGCCGGCGTCCGCCACGCCTACTTCGGCCATGAGGAGTGGGAGCCGCTGGCTCCCGGCCTGAAGACCCTGGAGGACGCGCTCGAGATCCGCCGCCGCGTGCTGCTGGCCTTCGAGATGGCGGAGCGCGAGGCCGCCACCGGCGTCCCCCTCACCCCGCTCAACTTCACCATCGTGGGCGCCGGGCCCACCGGCGTGGAGCTGGCGGGCGCACTCTCCGAGATCGCGCGCAAGGCGCTGCTCAAGAACTTCCGCTCCATCGATCCGGCGCGCGCCCGCATCCTCCTGCTGGAGGCCGGGCCACGCATCCTCGCCACCTATCCCGAGGACCTGGCGCGCAGCGCGCTGCAGCAGCTCGAGCGCCTGGGCGTGGAGGTGCGCACCAACTGCAAGGTCACCGCGGTCGAGCCCGGCGGATTGCGCCTGGGCGAGAGCTTCCTGCCCTCGGCGGTGAACCTGTGGGCGGCGGGGGTGCAGGCCTCGCCGCTGGGCGCGGCGCTGGGCGGGGAAGTGGACCGCGCCGGACGCGTGCGCGTCCAGCCCGATCTCTCGCTGCCCGGCCGACCCGAGGTCTTCGTCATCGGCGACCTGGCGGCCGGCGCCGACGAAGCCGGCCGGCCGCTGCCGGGAGTGGCGCCGGTGGCCATCCAGCAGGGAAGGGCGGTGGCGGAGAACCTGCGCCGCGAATTCCGCGGCCAGCCCCGCCGCCCCTTCCACTACATCGACCGCGGGAATCTGGCGACCGTGGGGCGGGCGGCCGCCGTCGCCGATTTCGGGCGCCTGCGCCTCTCCGGCTTCCTGGCCTGGGTGACCTGGCTGACGGTGCACATCCTCTGGCTCATCGGCTTCCGCAACCGATTGCTGGTGGGCATCCAGTGGGCGTGGTCGTACCTTACCTATCAGCGCGGCATCCGCCTCATCACCGGCCCCACCGACCTGCCCGGGCGCGGCCATTCGGTATAATCTCCCCAGCTTTGCGCGGCGGGCGGTTTCCCTCCCAACATCGCAAGGAGAGTCAGGCATGCGCCCCACGTGGGCCGAAGTGTCGCTGACCGCGCTGCGGCATAACTTTCGCACGGTGCAGCAGTATGTGGCGCCCAAGGCCACGGTGTGCGCCGTGGTCAAGGCCGACGCCTACGGCCACGGGGCGGTGGAGTGCGCCCACGCCATGGAAAAGGAGGGCGCGGTGTGGTTCGGCGTGACCTCGGTGGATGAAGGCGTGCGCCTGCGCCAGGGCGGCATCACCGGCCGCATCCTCGTCCTCACCGGCTTCTGGCGCGGCGAGGAAGAGGCCGTGGCCCGCTACGACCTCACCCCCACCATCTGGGACTGGAACCACATCGAATTGCTCGAGGACATCGCCGAGAAGCTCAAGCTCGGCCCCCACGACGCCCTCCCCGTGCACCTCAAGGTGGATACGGGGATGTCGCGGCTGGGGGTGGCGATCGCCGACCTTCCCGCCCTGGCCGAGGTGCTGCGCGAGGCCCGCCACGTGGTGCTGGAGGGACTGTTCACCCACCTGGCCTCCGCCGACGTCATCGATGCTCCCGACACCAACGCCCAGATCCGCCGCTTCGACGACGCCGTGACCGCGGTGGTCGAGAGCGGCCTCTCCCCCGTCTACTACCACATGGCCAACAGCGCAGCCCTGGCCACCCGCCCCGAGACTTGGAAGAACATGGTGCGCCCCGGCCTCTCGCTTTACGGCTACTACCTGCCCTTCGCCTCGGTGGTGAGCGGTTCGCCCGACCCCTCCTACGAGCTGCCGGTCAAGCCCGCGCTCACCTGGAAGACGCGCATCCTGCAGGTGCGCGAGGTGGGCGCCGGCCAGCCCCTGGGCTACCACGGCGCCTACGTCACCCAGGCGCCGGCGCGCATCGCCGTCATCCCCGTGGGCTACGCCGACGGGCTCAGCCGCCAGCTCTCCTCGCGCGGCCGCGTCATCGTGCGCCACGACTACGCTTCCATCGTGGGCAACATCGCCATGGACCTCACCCTCATCGACATCACCGGCATCCCCGGGGTGGAGGTGGGCGACGAGGTGATGCTGCTGGGCGAGAGCGGCCACCATGCCATCTCTGCCTGGGACATCGCCAGCCTCACCGGCACCATCCCCTACGAGGTGCTGTGCGGCATCTCCGACCGCGTGCCCCGGAAGTACGTGGAGTGAGCGCCGCCCGGCGGGTCTCCCCGCTGGACGGCGTCATCCTGAGCGCCCCTTCAGGGCGCGGAGGGTCTGGCGCGCAGCGCCGCGACACTTCCCGCGAGATCCTTGGGCGCTAAAGCGCCTCAGGATGACGCCCACGAAAGGCAGCGCGCCGGGCCACCCATCGCGCTTTGCTAGAATTTCCTCATCCATGCGCCGGCGCTATCAGAAGTGGATGTACGACTGGGAGACGCGCCTCACCACGCGCGACACCAACCGCGTGGTCCGTCCCTTCGAGTGGGGACTGGAGTGGGCGCGCGCCTGGCCGGGAGTGGACGGGCGGCTGCCCGCCGGCGAGCCGCTCGCCGGATCCTTCCGCGCTCTTAACCACGCGCTGGTGGCCGAGAGCGACCGCTTCTTCGCCTATGCCACGCCCGCCGACTTCCGCCTGGAGCGCCACGTCCCCGCGCATTTCACCGCGCGCGAGGGGCGCGCCGGCCTGGGCGACGCCAAACGCAAGGCGCCTTACCTGCGCTTCACCTCGCCGGTCCCAAGCCCCTACGAGGAAAACAACACGGTGAGCGCGCGCTGGTTTCCGGCGCGCGGGCGCCGCGCCGTGGTCCTGCTGCCGCAGTGGAACTCCGACGCCGAGGGCCACAACGCCCTGGGCAAGCTGCTCAACCTGGCCGGCATCGCCGCGCTGCGCATGTCCATGCCCTATCACGACGTGCGCATGCCGCGCGAGCTGGAGCGCGCCGATTATGCCGTCAGCTCCAACCTGGCCCGCACCATCGCTGCCGCCCGCCAGGCGGTGATCGAGGTGCGCTGCTGCCTCGACTGGCTTCAGCAGCAGGGCTACACCAACCTCGGCATCCTGGGCACCAGCCTGGGCTCCTGCTACGCCTTCATCGCTGCCGCCCACGATCCCCGCCTGCGCGTCTGCGCCTTCAACCACGCCTCCACCTACTTCGCCGACGTGGTATGGACCGGGCAGTCCACCCGCCACATCCGCGCCGGGGTGGAGCCGGCCATCGCGCTCGACGAATTGCGCGATTGTTGGCTCTCCATCAGCCCCATGGCCTACTTCGACAAGTTCCAGCGCTTCCCCCGGAAGTCGCTGATCGTCTACGCCACCTACGACCTCACCTTCCTGCCCGAGTTCTCCCGCCAGGTGGTGGCCGAGTTCGAGCGCCGCAAGCTCGAGCACGAGGTCGCCGTCCTGCCCTGCGGTCACTACACCACCGGCGAGTCCCCCTTCAAGTACGTCGACGCCTACAAGCTGATCTCGTTCTTCCGGCGCTCGTTCTGAGGGAGGGGTCAGGAGGCAGGGGGCAGCGCAAGAGGAAAGGGCGCGCGCGCCCCCCTCTGAGAGATCCTTCGCTTCGCTCAAGATGACCGCGGCGAGGCTCAGACGCCTCGCCGAACGCGGTCACTTGTTCTTCCACACCGGCTTGCGTTTTTCCAGCACCGCCCGCAGGCCCTCCTGCACGTCCTCCAGGGCCATGAGCTGGTTGAGGTAGATGTCCTGCGACTTCTTCATGGCCTCGCGCAGAGGCAGGCCCAGGGAGCTGCCGATCACCTGCTTGGTCATCTCCAGCACCGGGCCGCTGAACTCGCCGATCTTGGCCAGGATCTCGTCCACCGCCTTCTTGAGTTCCGCCTCCGGCACCACCCGGTTGACGAAGCCCAGGTGCAGGGCATCCTCCGCGGTCAGCGGGTTGCCGGTCAGGATGAGCTCGTAGGTCTTCTTGGGCCCGATAAGCTGCGGCAGCATGACCGCGGCGAAAGGCGGGAAGACGCCCATCTTGACCTCGGGTTGGGCGAAGCGCGCCGCCGGGGTGGCGATCACCACGTCGCCGAAGGCCACCAGCTCCGAGCCCGCTCCGATGGCCGCCCCGTTCACCACCACGATGAGCGGCTTCGAAACCTCGGCCAGCGCCTGGAAGACGCGGTTGAAGGCGTCCAGCGTCTGGAAGACGCGGTCGGGCTTGGAGTCTTCCAGGGAGATGCCGGCGGAGAAGGTCTTCTGCGGCACGTTGGGGAACTGCCCCGCCTCCAGCAGGATGCACTTCATGTCGCCGCGCCCGTTCAGGCTCTCGATCGCCTCC
>DATIWW010000047.1:0-3818 GCA_035519175.1 Terriglobales bacterium | reverse complement strand
TGATCTACTCGCCCGCGGGCACGGTGCATGCCATCGGGCCGGGCATGCTGCTGGTCGAGACCCAGCAGAACTCCGACACCACCTACCGCCTCTATGATTACGGGCGCGGCCGCGAACTGCACGTGGAGGAGGGCCTGGCGGCCATGCAGGAGCAGACCCGTGCCGGCAGGGTGGAGCGCATGGGCGACGACGACATGGCCCGACTGGTGGCCTCCCCCTACTTCACCGTGCACAAGCAGGCGACCCGGGGAACCTGGTTCCGGGAGAGCGCGCCGGAGTGGGACTCGGTGGAGGTACTGGTGGGGCTGGATGGCGGCGGGCTGGTGGAGTGTCCCGGCTGCCAGACCACGGTCTTCTCGCGCGGCGAGGCCGTGGTCATCCCGGCGGCCTTGAAGCAGTTCACCCTCAAGCCCCAGGGCGAGATCGAGTTCCTGGCCGTCACCCTGCCGGAGCGCGGCCGCGCGGTGCCTGAGCCCAGGACTTACCTGTAAGGGTGTAGCGCCGCCGTCCCGGCGGCTGTGGTGCGGGCGTCTCGCCCGCACCGCGAGGCGAGGGCAGGATGCCCTCGCGACTGCCGGCCGGAGGCCGGCGCTACGTCCTTCGTGCTACCTTGGTGTTCTTTGTGGCGAGCTTCTTCGCCGTGCAGAAGACCAACTTCTATCCCGTGATCCTGGCGGGCGGCAGCGGCACGCGATTCTGGCCGCGCAGCCGCCGCCGCCGCGCCAAGCAGGTGCTGGCGCTCGACGGCAAGCACACCATGATCCAGCAGACCTTCGCGCGGCTGGCGCCGCTGGCCCGCCGCCAGCGCTTCTGGGTGATCACCAATCGCGAACTGCAGGGCGAGATCGCCCGCCAGCTTCCGCAGCTCCAACGGGCGCAGATCGTGGCCGAGCCGGCGGCGCGCAACACCGCTCCCGCCATCGGCCTGGCCGCCTTCCTGCTGCGCCGCCTGGATCCGCAGGCGGTGCTGGGAATGTTCCCCGCCGACCACGTCATCGCCGGCGCGCGCCGCTTCCGCCACACCCTGGCGCGCGCCATTGCCCTCGCCGCCGCCGGGCCCAACCTGGTGGTCATGGGCGTCCCGCCCAGCCGCCCCGAGACCGGCTACGGCTACATCGAGGCGGGCGAGCGCACCGGCGACGCCTATCGCGTCCGCCGTTTCACCGAGAAGCCCAGCCGCGCGAGGGCGGAGAAGTTCTTGGCTACCGGGCGCTACTACTGGAACAGCGGCATGTTCGTGTGGAGCGCCGAGACCCTGGCCGCCGCCCTGGCGCAGCACCTGCCGCGCACTGCGAACTTGCTGGAAGAGATCGCGGCGGCCTGGGGGACGCGCCGCTTCGCTGCGGTTTTTCGCCGCCTCTACCCCAGGTGCGAGAACCTCAGCGTGGACTACGGGGTGCTGGAGCCGCGCTCCGCCCAGGGCGAACGCGGCTCCCGCATCTACTGCCTGCCCGCGGACTTCGGATGGAGCGACCTGGGCTCGTGGGCGGCGCTGCACGAGCACCACGCCGCCTCCGACGCGGCGCGCAACGTCATCGAGGCCGCCGGCTGCTTCACCCTGGACGCGGCGGGGAATTACATTTATTCCCCGAAGAAGTTCGTGGCCGCCGTCGGCATCCGGGATGCGGTGGTGGTGGAGACCGAGGATGCGCTGCTGGTCACCACGCGCGCGCACGCGCAGGAGGTGGGGAAGGTGGTGAAGCACCTGCGCGCGACGAAGCTGGAGAAGCTGCTGTAGGAGCAGTCGAACGACCCGCAACCACCAACGCTTATGCCCGAGATCAAGTTCGGCACCGACGGCTGGCGCGGCCTCATCGCCGACGATTTCACCTTCGACAACGTGCGCCGGGTGGCGGGCGCCATCGCCGCCTATGTCCTCAAGAAAGAGGACCCGCGCAAGGGGCTGGTGGTGGGCTACGACACTCGCTTCCTCTCGCGCCAGGCGGCGGAAGTGGCTGCGGAGGTGCTGGCCGCCGCCGGCATCGCCGTGCGCCTGGCCAAAGACTGCGTTCCCACGCCCGCCGTTTCCTTCGCGGTGAAGCACTTCGGCGCGGCCGGCGGCGTGGTCGTCACTTCCAGCCACAATCCCTGGCAGTGGAACGGGGTGAAGTACAAGGCGGGCTACGGCGGCTCGGCCACCCCCGCCATCACCCGGGAGATCGAGCAGGAGCTGCGCGCCGGGAGCATGCCCAAGGGGAAGGCGGCCGCGGCGGTGACCGAGGCCGACCTCATCCCGCCCTACGTTGCCGCCATCACTCGCTTCGCCGATCTCGACCGCATCGCGCGCGCCGGCTTCAAGGTGGCCATCGATCCCATGTACGGCTCCGGGCGGGGCGTGCTGGCGGGCATCCTCCGCGCTCGCGGCATCCCGCATGTCGAGATCCGCGGCGAGCTGAACCCGCTCTTCCCCGGCATCAATCCCGAACCCATCGAGCCGCACATCGAGAGGCTGCGCCAGACGGTGAGGGAGGAGGGCTGCCACGCCGGCTTCGCCACCGACGGCGACGCCGACCGCATCGGCGCGGTCGCCGAGGACGGCAGCTTCGTCGACGCCCACAAGATCTTCTGCCTGCTGCTGCGCTGGCTGCTCGAGCGCAAGCAGTGGCCGGGGGAGGTGGCGCGCGCCTTCAACACCACCGGCATGGTGGACCGCATCTGTGCCCGCCACGGCCGCAAGCTCCACGAGACCGGCATCGGCTTCAAGTACCTGTGCGAGCTGATGCTCACGCGCGAGATGCTGGTGGTGGGCGAGGAGTCGGGCGGCATCGGCATCCCCCGCCACCTGCCCGAGCGCGACGGCGTGCTCAACTCGCTGCTGCTGGCCGGCATCATGGCGGAGGAAGGCCGCACCCTGGCGCAACTGGTCGCCGATCTGCAGCAGCAGTACGGCCCGCACTACTTCGGCCGCCGCGACCTGCACATGATGGAGGAAGCCAAGGTCGCGGCCATGCGGCGCATCGAGCAGCAGAAGCCGGAACGCGTCGGCCGCTACAAGGTCGTGCGCCGCGCCGCCCTCGACGGCGTGAAGTTCTTCCTGGAGGCGCCCGCGCCGGAGGGCGGCGCCGAGCCCTGGATCCTGCTGCGCGCCTCCGGCACCGAATTGCTGCTGCGCTTGTACGCCGAAGCCGCGTCGCCGGAACTGGTGGAGGAGATCCTGAGTGCCGGGGAAGCGTTCGTGAGGGAAGGGTCGCCAGTCCCTTCGGCAGGCTCAGGGCAGGCTAAGAACGGTCGCCAGTAGCCGGTCGCACGGTACGTGCCCTCAGGCCGCCCTCGCGTTGCTTCGGGCTTCCTCGGGCGCATCGACTTGGCCTGCCGCAAACGGCACGGCCGAAAGCCGTGCCCTGATACGAACCAGCGTCCGACACCCTCATTGCCCGACATCCACATCCCCCAATGCCAGCAGCGGCGCGGCTTCGTATCAGGGCACGCCTTCAGGCGCGCCGATCAGGTCGGATCCGTACGTTCTTCGGAGCCCCTTTAGGGGCGATATCGAAGCTCGAACTGCCCCAGCGGGCGCTCGCTGGTGGTGAGCCCGGCGCAGCGGCGGTCGAGCGCCGCGAACTCGCGCGCGTAGCGCCGCTGGAATGCCAGGTGGCTGGCGCGGTCGCGCCAGTAATCGATGGTCACGAAGCGGTCGCGCTGCCGGCGATCATGCAGCAGCTCGGTGCGCAGGTAGCCGCGGGCCTTGCGAAAGAGCCGCACCCAGTCGCCGCCCGGACCGTAGGCCTTCAGAAACCGGCGCCGGCAGCCGGGCTTGATCCGCAAGGCCCAGAGGTAGACGTACTGGCGCGTGCGCTTCATGGGTTGGGCGTCAGTCT
>DATIWW010000046.1:0-3691 GCA_035519175.1 Terriglobales bacterium | reverse complement strand
CCTGGCGGCCTATTCCAACTGCCGCTTCCACCGCGCCAGTGTGGACGCCATTCCCCTACCCGACGCCAGCGCCGACTTCGGCTACAGCGTGGGTGTGCTGCATCACGTCCCCGACACCCCGCAGGGGATCCTGGACTGTGTGCGCAAGCTCAAGCCCGGCGCGCCCTTCCTGGTTTACCTGTATTACGCCTTCGACAACCGGCCCTGGTGGTTTCGCTCGCTGTGGAAGGTGTCGGACCTGGCGCGGCGCCTGATCTCGCGTTCGCCGCACTGGCTCAAGAGCGCCTTTGCCGAGGTCGTCGCCGTGCTGCTCTACTTCCCGCTGGCCCGCCTGGCGGCATGGCGCGAGGGTCACGGCGGCAAGGTGGACCACTGGCCGCTCTCCGCCTACCGCCACCGCAGCTTCTACGTGATGCGCAACGACGCTTTCGACCGCTTCGGCACGCGCCTGGAAAGGCGCTTCACCCGCGCCCAGATCGAAGCCATGATGCGCGCCGCCGGCCTCGACCAGATCCGCTTCAGCGATTCCGTCCCCTTTTGGTGCGCGGTCGGCTTCAGGAGGCAGTAGGACGCGCCGGGACCTGCGACGGGTCCGGCACTCCCGCAGGCAGCGGACGGCTCTGCTCCAGCCAGGCCTGGAACATGAGCACGTTCCACAGGTCATATTGCCAGTTGTGATGGCCGGAGAGGTGCGCCTGCCACTTCTTGCGGATAGGCCGAGGATCGAAGTAGCCCTCCTGGCGCAGCCGACTCTCGTCCAGCAGAGCTTCGGTCCAGTCCTTGAGCGGCCCCCGCATCCAGTCGCCGATGGGGATGCCGAAGCCCATCTTGGGGCGCTCCACCAGCTCCCGCGGCACGTAGCGATGCAGCACCCGGCGGAGGATCCGCTTCCCCTGCCCCTCGCGGACCTTCATGGCCAGGGGCAGCTTCCACGCCAGCTCCACCACCCGGGGATCGAGATAAGGGATGCGACCCTCCAGACTCACTCCCATGCTGGCGCGGTCCACCTTGGCCAGGATATCGTCGGACAGGTAGGTCATGGCGTCGAGGTACATGGCGCTGTGCTCGTACTGGGGAAAGCCCGGCCACTGCGCCAGAAGGAAGTCCGCGGAGGGCTGCCCCGAGGTCCCCAGCACCACCTGCTCCGGCTCCAGCCAGAGCGAGGCCAGGCGCAGGTACATCGCCTTCGGGCTCTTCAGCGCCAGCACTCCCGCCAGCTTATGCATCTTGTCCCCCGGGAGGCGCTGGCGCCAGCTCCGGGGAAGGACCGGGCCCACGCCCTGAAACAAGGTGTCCCAAAAGCGGGGCGAGACCCCGGTGATGCCGCCGGCGGCCAGGCGACGCAGCGGGCTCGGCGCCAGCCGCATGCGGTTCCACAGCCGGCGGCCCCAGATGTAGCGGTTGTAGCCGCCGAAGACCTCGTCGCCGCCGTCGCCCGACAGGCTCACCGTCACCGAGTGCCGCGCCAGCTTGCAGACCAGGAAGGTGGGGATCTGAGAGGAGTCGGCGAAGGGCTCGTCGTAGAGCGTGGGCAGCAGCGGGACGACGTCCATCGCCTCGCGCGGGGTGACGTACAGCTCGGTGTGCTCGGTGCGCAGGTGGTGGGCCACGGCGTGAGCTTGCCGGGCCTCGTTGTATTCATCTTCGTAGAAGCCGATGGAGAAGGTGCGGACCGGTTGGCTGCTCTGCGCCTGCATGAGCGCCACCACGGTCGAGGAATCGATGCCGCCGGAGAGGAAGGCCCCCAGGGGCACGTCGGAGATCATGCGCAGCCGCACCGCATCCCGCAGCAGCGCATCCAGTTCCTCCGCCGCCTGCGCTTCCGTGCCGCGGTAAGGCTCCGCCAGGCCGCGCTCTACCACCTCTCGCAGCGACCAATAGGGCGTGGGCCTGGCTTGCTCGCGGCGGTCGGTGCGGACCTTCAGGAAGCTCGCCGGCGGCAGCTTGCCGATCTCCTCGTAGATGGAGAGGGGCGCGGGAATGTAGGCATAGCGCAGATGGAAGGCGAGGGCCTCGCGCCGGATCGCCCCCGCGAAGCCGGGATGCGCGCGCAGCGCCTTCAGCTCGGAGGCGAACAGCAGCACGGCGCCCATCCAGCCGTAGTACAGTGGCTTTTCCCCGAAACGGTCGCGGGCCAGGAAGAGGACGCGCTCGCGCCGGTCCCACAGGGCGAAGGCGAACATGCCGTTCAGCCGCGGCAGCGTCGCCTCCACGCCCCAGTGCTCGAAGGCCGCCAGCATGACCTCGGTGTCGCCGTGGCCGCGCAGGGCCAGCGCCGAATCGGCCACCTGCGATTCCAACTCCCGGCGCACCTCCTGGTAGTTGTAGATCTCGCCGTTGAAGGCGACCACGTAGCGGCCGCTGGAGGAAACCATGGGCAGGTGGCCGGCGGGCGAGAGGTCGAGGATGGCCAGCCGCCGGTTGCCCAGGGCGACGCCGGCTTCGGCATCCACCCAGGTTCCTTGGTCATCGGGACCGCGGTGGCGCAGAGTCGCGATCATTCGTTGGGTCTGGTCGCGAAGCTCCTCCTCGCCGCAGGAGCGACCCAGGTCCAGTTTTCCCGCGATGCCGCACATGCAGCGCCCTCTTCGCCGCTCACCCGAAGCGACGGATGTAACTCCGCATCATAACCCAGGCCTAAAGCGGCCGGCCCGGGTCGAGCGCCACCCGCGCCCTCGGCCCTCGGGAAGCGTCGCCTGGCCGGCTTCGTTTCTCATGGCTTGGATCGCTCCGTTCCCATGAACTTGGGCATGGTGGCGTGGCCCTCCCAGGAGATGCCCTTGCCTCGGAGCACGAGCCACACAGTCGCGGCCAGGATGCGCAGATCCAGCCACAGGCTCCAGTGGTCCACGTACCAGACGTCTAGGCGGAAGCGCTCCTCCCAGCTCACTGCGTTCCGACCGTTGATCTGGGCCCAGCCGGTGATCCCGGGCTTGACCAAATGGCGCCGCGCCTGCTCCGCGCTGTAGCGGCCGAGATACTCCATGAGCAGCGGGCGCGGGCCCACCAGGCTCATGTCGCCCTTCAGCACGTTCCAAAGCTGCGGCCATTCGTCCAGGCTGAAGCGGCGCAAGCGGCGGCCCAGCGGCGTCAGGCGCTGCTCGTCGGGCAGGAGATTCCCCTCGGGATCGCGGGCGTCGCTCATGGTGCGGAATTTCACCAGCTCGAAGGGTTTGCCGTCCTTCCCTGGCCTCTGCTGGCGGAAGAGCACTGGCGCGCCCAGGCGGATTCGGATGATCAGGGCCAGCACCAGAAGAAAAGGAGAGAGCAGCAGCAGGGCCAGCGCCGATGCCAGCACATCCCCGGCGCGTTTGAGAGCGCGGCTCATCGCCCGGCTGCCCCCGCCTCTCCCACCAGCAGCAGGCCCGAGGAAGCATAGGGGACGATGCGGTATTCCGCCAGCCCGGCCTGCCGGCAGATCTCCTCCAGCCGCTCGCGCGTGTAGAAGTACACGGGGCATCGGCGCAGGGCGTAGCGGAACTTGCGCAAGGGCGCGCGCACCAGCGAGCGCGCGGGAAAGCTGGCGATCACGCGGCCCGAGCTGAGTTCCATCATCCGGCGCAGCATGGACGGGGGATCGGCGACGTAATCGAAGACGCCCAGCGCCACCACGGCATCGAACCTCTCCGCGAAGGAACAGGCCAGAAAATCGCCCAGGATGAACTGGCAGCGGTCGTCCACGCCGTGGCGG
>DATIWW010000045.1:0-3423 GCA_035519175.1 Terriglobales bacterium | reverse complement strand
GGCCAGGCCGATGAAGTTGCGCACCGTCTCCGGGGCCTGCTTGGGGAACAACTCGCAGCTCATCTTGCCGGCGGTGGTGTCGAGGAGGGCGGTGGCCTGCTCGGGCAGAGGCTGGGGCGTGGCGGCCGGGGCGGCGGGTGTGGCGGCTTCCGGCTCCTTGCTGGGGGAAGAGCAGGCCAGCAGAAGGAGAGAGACGGTCAGCGCCGGAATGAAGGCTAAGCGAAGCAGCTTGAGCATAAGGACCTCGCGAAGTGAGGATTCTATCAGGTGGGAATGCAAATCGCGGAGGGTCTAGGGGTCCTTCGCGGGCTGGAAACCCGCTCAGGATAACAGTCTAAAGAGGGCGTCCCGCGAATCAGCGAGCCGTAGCGGCGCGCTCTTCCTTCTGCATCTGGCGGCTGACCGCCTCCACACGGCGGAAGACGCGCAGCAGGTTGCCGCCGAGGATCTTGCGCACCTGCTCGGGCGAATAGCCGCGATCGAGCAGCGCCTGCGTGATCTTGGGCAGGTCGGCCACCGAATCGATGCCCTGGGGCAGGGCGGGCACTCCGTCGAAGTCCGAGCCCAGCCCGACGTGGTCCACGCCCGCCACCTTGGCGATGTGGTCGATGTGGTCGATCAGGGAGGAGAAGGGCGGGCGCGGGATCTTCGCGACCCACTCCTTCTCCAGCGGGATCTCGGCCTCGTAGGGGACGGAGTCGGTGTGGTGCTCCCGCTTGTAGCGGTCTTCGAAGTCCTTCACCGCAGCGTCCATGACCGGCTGCTGGGCCTTGTAGGCGTCGAGGAACTTCTGGTCGAGGAAGCCGGCGAAGAAGTTCACCATGACCACGCCATCGTTCTTGGCGACGGCGCGCAGCATGTCGTCGGTCATGTTGCGGGGATGATCGCAGAGGGCGCGGGCGGAGGAGTGCGAAGCGATGAGCGGGGCGCGGCTGGTGGCGACGGCGTCGTAGAAGGTCTTGTCGCTGACGTGGGAGATGTCGATCATCATGCCCAGGCGGTTCATCTCCTCGACCACCTGCTTGCCGAAGGGGGTGAGGCCGTCGTGGTGCGGGACCTTGGGGTCGTCAATGTCGCCGGAGGAGTCGGCCCACTCGTTGGTGTTCGACCAGGTGAGGGTCATGTAGCGGACGCCCAGGCGGTAGAAGTCGCGCAGCACGCCCAAGTCGTTCTCGATGGCGTGGCCGCCCTCGATGCCCATCAGAGTTGCCAGGCGCTTATGCGGGCCGCGGCGGGCGCGCACGATGTCCTCGGCGGAGTACGCCATCACCATCTGCTCGGGATGGCGGGCGGCCTGCTGGTAGACGGAATCGATCAGGGAGAAAGCGTGGTGGGCGAAGTGGCCCTGGTTGGCCACCGGGTCCACCCAGATGGAGAAGAACTCGGCGCCCAGGTTGCCTTCCTTCACCTTGGAAAGGTCCACCATGCCTTCCGAGACCGGAGTGACGGTGGCCATGTCGAAGCCCTGGTCGAGGAAGCGCTGGGGCGTGTCGGCGTGCGTGTCCACCACGATGGCGGAGTTGTGGAGGGCGCGGGCGTCGAGCTTCGCCTTGCGGGCGGGCTTGGACTGGGACCAGCCCAGGGTGCCAGCCAGCAGGAGCGTGCCGGCGAGGACGCGGTGGAGGAGCTTACTTGCCGGCCGGCACGGCGGCCAGAGAGGTGTCAGGGCTCGGCAGCAGTTGCTTCCATTCGGCATAGCGCTGCGACACCATAACATGAAAGACGGGCTGGCGACGCTCCTCTTCCGGCTCGATCAGCCCCATCTGCTTGAGCGGGAGCATGTAGTCGTCCATCCAGCGCCTCTGCTGCTTGCTCATGCCGCGCTTGGAGATGTCGATGGTGAGTCCGGCCAGATGGGAGGAGGCGGTTTCGCCGCTCTCGGGGGCAGCGTTGCGGTTGTGGCGGCGAAGCTTGTGCTGTACCTCCACCGTGCGCACGGCGGAGTTGACCTGCAGGGGCGCGTGGAACTGCTGGTAGTAGGCGGCGCTCAGGTCGCGCAGGAAGTCGGCGGTCCAGGGACGGCAGTAGCGGCGGTTTTCGGGCAGGTTGCCGGCCACGGTCAGGGTCTCACCGGCGGGCAGCGGCACCAGCTCCTGGCGCAGGATCAGGTCGTCGAGCTGGGCCTCGTCCTCGATGCGGGGAAGCTGCAAGCGGTCGATCTCCTCGTTCTGCTTGATGAGCGACTGGCGCGAGCCGCGAAAGACCGGGTTCCAGAAGATGTGATGGGTACGGGTGCGGCGGACGCGGACGCTTGCGCGCGGGCGCGCCGAAGCCCCGAACAGATGGCTGGAAGAGAGCACCGAGAGGATGAGGAAAAGCCGGAGACTGCGGGATCCCATGGGCCGAAAGACCACTCCCCAAGCTGGATTTGTGAAACGCTCGCTGGATTGTAACCGACGGGTGACAGAACGCAACCGGCTTTTTGGGGGGTTTCCCGTATCGGGAGGGCATGTCCTAAGGGGTGGGAGAGGGGAGCGCTGGGGGTGCGCGCGACCCTTCTCCGCCGGAGGCCAGGATGACGCCGCCCGGTCCGGCGACCGGATGGCGCAAATGTCACTTGAAAAGGAAGTCGCTGATGGCTTGGCGGACCACCTGCCCGTTGACGTCGGCGATGGACTTGGTCAGGGGGATGGTCTTGGGGCAGATCTCCACACAGTTCTGGGAGAAGGCGCACTCCTGGATGCCGCCGTCACCCATCAGGGCCTGCAGGCGCTCGTGGGCCAGGGCCTTGCCGGTGGGATGGATGTTGAACAGGCGCACCTGGGCGATGGTGGCGGCCCCTACGAAGCCGGTGTGCTCGTTGAACTGCGGGCACACCTCCATGCAGCAGCAGCAGGAGATGCAGCGGGAGAGCGGGTAGGCCTCCTCCTGGGCCTTGGGACCGAGGCGGGGCCCGGGGCCGAGGAAGTAGGTGCCGTCGAGCGGGATCCAGGCCTGCACCCGCTTCAGGTTCTCGAAGAGCACGCTGCGGTCCACGGAGAGGTCGCGCACCACCGGGAATTTGCTCAGCGGCTCGAGGTGGATGGGCTGTTCGAGCTGGTCGACCAGAGCGGAACAGGCCATGCGGGCCTTGCCGTTGATGAGCATGGCGCAGGAGCCGCAGACCTCCTCCAGGCAGTTGGAGTCGTAGGTGATGGGGGTAGTGGGCTGCCCCTGGCGGTTCACCGGGTTGAGCGCCAGCTCCATCAGAACCGAGATGACGTTCATGTTGGGCCGGTGGGGGATCTCGAACTCCTCCCAGCGGGCCTCGGAGCCGGGATCGCGCTGGCGCTTGATCTTCAGGATGATGGTCTTGTCGGGCATGGTCCTTGTCAGTATTTCCTGGGTCGCGGTGGGATGAGCGAGGTGTCCACGGCTTCGAACTCGAAGCGGGGCTCGTCGGCATCGGCCGCGAAGTACGCCTTGGTGGTCTTGAGCCAGTTA
>DATIWW010000044.1:0-10627 GCA_035519175.1 Terriglobales bacterium | reverse complement strand
ACGCAAGGACGCCGCCCAGGACGCCCTGCGCCTCTACTACCGCGTGGCCGAATATTTTCCCAACTCGCCGCTGGCGGCCGAGGCTGCTTACCGCTCCGCCGACATCCGCTGGCAGGTCGACAAGCATGACGTGATGACGCGCGCCTCGGCGCACGCCCAGAAGCCGGGCGACCGCGGCCAGATCGACGAAGACGCCATGCGCGACGTCATCAAGAAGTTCCCGCACACGCCGCAAGCCGATCTCGCCACCTACGCGCTGATCGACAACAAGCTCTGCGGCGACTGGCTGGCGCAGGCCGTGTGCCCGGAGCGCGAGGCCGGGATCTACGAGAAGTACGCCGCCGAGCACCCGCAGTCCCCCAAGGCGGCGGAGGCGATCTACAACGCCGCCTGGCGCCAGGCCGCGCTCATCGACATCTACCACACCGCCGAGGAGCCGAAGAAGCTGGAGGAGGCGCGCGCCAAGGCGCTGGCGCTGTGCCAGCGCGTGACCACGCAGTATCCGCAGTCGGAATGGACGCTGCGCGCCACCCGCCTCGCCTACCTGGTGCAGCAGGGCATCGCCGTCTACGGCAGCGGAGTGGAGTGAGCCGGCCCGCATTCGCCGCGCGGGGAGGCCGAGGTTAGCCCCCATGGACCTCCGGGGCTATACTCGGGGCGGCGGGCCAGCCGCCCGCCGGGAGGGATCATGCGCGCTCGTTTTGTCTTCCTTGTGCTGGTGTTGCTGACCGCTCTGCCGGGGGCCGCTCAGGAAGCTCCCATCACCCGCGACCAGGCGCGCGAGCTGCTGCGCTCCTCGCTCGAGCGGTACGGTCCGTTGCCCGACGTGAACGTCAGTTTCCACCAGAGCGAGAAGCAGCCCTACAACTTCGTGGGTATCATGACCGCGGGCCTGAAGAACTCGCAGGAGCTGGAGGTGGTGGTCGGGATCTCCGACAAGAGCACCATCAGCGTGCACGTCTACCCGCACTACAAAGACCATTACATCAACCTGGACAAAGCGCAGGATCCCGCCGGCCTGATGCGTCACCTCCTGGTCCTGAACCGCGACCACTTCTTCTTCTGGGGCGCGGACGACGATCACGACGTCTTCGCCGCCTACACCTTTACTCTGGAGTCGGGCTACCCGGACGAGGCGATGCGCATCGTGCTGCGCAGCATCCGCGCCAACGACGAGTACGTGGGCGAGATGCGCCCCTATATCGACGGCAGCGCCGCGCCGTAGCGACCCCGGTCCGGCTCCACCGGATTCCGGCTCAGTTGCCCTTGCCCTTTCCTTTGCCGGGAGCGGGGCCCTTGCCGGCAGCGGGTGGCGGGCTGCCGCCGCTGTCTTTGTTGTCGCGGGTGATGAGCACGTTTTCGGAGACGGTGCCGGGAAAATCCACCGAGTAGGAGCCGTCGTCCTGCTTGACCCAGTGCACTTTGTCCTTGATGAGGGTGCCGGAGATGCTGTTCTCTCCCTCGCCCACCGTGCCTTCGATGGTGACGGCCCGCCCGGCCACCTGCTGGCGCACCGGGTCGGGCAGGCTCTTGGAGACCTCGTCGAGGGTGAGGGTGTGGATGAGGTGGATCTTCCCGTAGCTCTTCGCGCCCAGGACGGCGCTGCCGCTGAAGACGGCCTTCTGTGACGCCAACTGCACCTTGCCGCAGGAATCCACGATCTTGACGCTGCCCACCGGCGCCCCCGACCACGGCCCCGTGAGATCGCAGATCACGTGCACGGTGATGGTGTAGGCGAAGCCGTAGTTCCCGTTCAACGGGACGTCGTTGGGGCCGTTGCCGTGGATGCCGCCCTTGCCCGGCTTGGGCGCATCGGGAATGCCGACGTTGTACTTCACGACGTCGCCTTTGACGGTGATGGTAGCCTTGCCGTACTTCTTGCCGGTGATCACCAGGTGCCCGTCCTGGATCCGGGCCTCCGCGATGTCGGGATCGGAACTCTGGATGGACTCGCCGGTGGTCTGCACGTTGAAGGGGAACTGCGAGGGCTTGCACTTGCACACCGTCACCGTCTGCTGGACGGGAGTGGGGCCGGCCTCGCCGCCGGCGGCGTTCCCGCCCTTGTCTCCGCCGGCGTTGCCGCCCTTGTCGCCACCGCTCTTGGCGTTCTTATCGCCCTTGCCCCCGCTGCTGTCCTTGCCCTTGGCGTTCTTGTCCGTACCGGGTTTGGCGGTCTTGGGCGGGGTCTTGTCCTTGGGCTGGCCGCCGGCGGAGGTGGCGGGCTTTCCGGAGGGGTTCTTGCCGCCCTTCGGGGCGGCTGGGGTCTTGCCCGTGCCGGCGGCGGCCGCGCTGGCGCCGCTGGCCAGCGCCATGGCCGAGGCCCGCTGATGCTCGGCGTCGGTCTTGAGCTGCGCCGCCTGCTTGGTCAGAGCGTCTTTCTGGGCCGGGTTCTTGGCTGCCTGGCCCAGCACCACGGCCTGCTGCGCGACCTCGCCGGTCATCTGCTGGAAGAGGCCCGCGATCTTTTTTTCGTTCTGCTGCCAACTCGCGAGGTCGCTCTGCAGCGATCCCAGTTGCTGGTCCGTTCCGGTCTTCTGCAGGGCGTCCAGCTCGGCCTTCAGCGCCGCCAGCTTGAGCTCGTAGAACGGCCGGACATCTTTCCAGGCGGCCGCCATCCAGTCGTTCCAGGCGGCCGCGTCCTGGGGCGGAGGCGTGCCCTTGGCCTTGTAGGCGGCGTTGAGCGTCGTGGTCACTCCGGCGCTGCCATACATCGCATCCATGGCCGCCAGGCGCCCCTGCACGGCGGCGATCGCGGCCTGCACCTGCTTCGCGGGGTCCGGCGCCGGGGCCGGTTTGGCCGCTGACGGCGTGCCCTGTGCCATCGCAAGCAGCGACAACAGCAGCGAGATGGATGCTCCTGCTATCCAGCGAATCTTCTTTTCCATAATCCCTCCGCGGAATCTCGCTTCACTCTCCCAAGGCCCCAGGGTCTGCCGGCGGCTTGGACGCGGGGCCCGCGCCGCCGCCACCCGGAGTCCCTCCGCCGCCGAACAAGGACGCATCCTCGGTGGAGGTCCCGGTTCCTTCGTCGGCGTCGGCTTTCTTGGGTGGTTGGGGCGTGTCCTGCCCGCCGCCTCCGCCGAACAGCGAATCGTCGTCGGTGGAGGGCCCTTCGCCCTCCTCGTCGTCCTTCTTCTTGCGGCTGCGCTCGTAGAGCACGCAGCCCGCCAGCACCCCGCCCGCGCAGGCCGCCTTGGTGCCGTTGTCGGGGATGGAGCCGCAATCGTCGGGACCGCTGCAATCGCCCGCGAACGCCGGGGTCGCAAACAGCAGCAGGCAGCAGGCCGCCACCCACGACCAGAAGATCCATGCCATTCCTCTTCTCATCGCTCCTCCTATCCGTAGCGCAGGTAGCGCTGCGTCAGGACTCCCAACACGGCGCCGTAGGCCAGGTGGCCGATCATGCTCAACGCGATGAAATCGAACTTGTTGGTCACGCGCAGGAAGAAGGGAAAGAGTCCCAGCATGCAGCACTCCATCAGGATGCCGTAGCCCACTCCCCACCACCAGCGCCTCCGCCCCGCCAGCAGCGCATAGATCACGCCGAAGGTGGCCCCGTTCCAGTAGTGATAGGACCAGCCGGCGAGCTTGGCGGCGAAGCTGCTGGTCGGCTGCCCCGTGATCCAGCTCCCGAACATCAGGATGGGCACGAAGCCGCTGTAACCGAACAGGTGGGCGAGCCCGACCAGGTAACGCACGCCGTCATATACCACCGAGGCCGCCAGCCCCGCCCACAGGCCGACCCACAGGCCGTTGGTCAGCATCCCGGCGTGGATCTTCTTGGCGTACGCGGCCAGCGCGAAGATCGCCAGCAGCGAGGGGATGCCGAACACCTCCAGGAAGAACGGCATGGGCAGCACGTGAAAGACATGCGCCACCAGCGCTGCCAGCGAGACCGCGGCACAGGCGATCAGGCTCCAGCGCAACGCCTGCTGGGTGCGGACGCGGTCGCCGGTCTTCTCGGGTAACGAAGTCATCGTGCCCCTGCGGCCGCGGCCCTGGGAGGAGCGGGCCGCCCGCCTCCCGCCGTCTCCAGGAAGTTCTTCTCGAAGCGGGCGGCCAGCAGCCGCATCCCCCAGGCCAGAATGAAGGCCACCACGGCGGTCAGCGCCCCGATGGCCATCTCCAGGATGGAATTGCCGTTGGCGCCGAAGTGCTGGAAGGCCTTGGCGCCCCAGTTGGCGTGGGCGTAGATCTGGAGCTGGGAGAAGAAGGCGAGCCCCAGCCAGGCCACCGCGGCGATGCCGCAGGCGCTGATGGTGTTGTGCACCAGGCTGCGCAGGTGGTCGCCCTTGGGCGAGCGTCGCCAGGCCTCGGCACGGCGGGCGGTGGCCGTACCTGCCGCCCAGCCCAGCAGCAGCAGCAAGGTGAGCGCCTGCATGTCGTTGTAGCCCGCGGGCTGGAGCCCGAGGCCAGCCGCCAGGCTGGATTGGAAGGCGATGAACTCGTGGGGCTGGGGATAGAGCAGCGCCATCACGGCCACGCCCAAGCCGACCTGCAGGATGCGTCGCTCGGCGGAGAACTGCGCCACCTCGTCGGTCGCGACATTGGAGAAGGCGTGCGGCGGCGCCACGACGTACTGCCACAGCAGCAGCAGCACCAGCACCGTGCAGGCCAGGGTCAACTGGAAGGGGGCCAGGCGGGTAGCGAAGGCCAAGGAGGTCCAGATCCAGTTGGCCAGGCTTTCCATCCCCGGCCTCACCAGCAGGAGAGCGAAGAAGAGGAAGGCGGCGAGGGCGACCATCTGCAGCCAGCGGCGCTTGGCCCAGGCCACCACGTCCGCCGGGGGCGCGGGCGGGGCCTGCTCCACTCGCTGGCAGAGATCGCGGGTCGCCTGGAGCTGCTCCTGCAGGGCGCGGTTGGAGCCGTCGCGGCGCAGCTCGGCGGCGAGGTTCTCCTCCTGGCGCCGCAGATGGCCGGCCAGGCTGGCGCGCCGGGCCTCGAGAAACTTCAGGCCTACCGCCGCGGTCACCACCACCTGCAGGTCCCTGGCGACGGACTGCGGGCTGCTCTTGCTCCAGCCAACCTCCCACACCACCACGCCGATGAGTGCGGCCAGGGTGAGCCAGGGAAGCAGGTTGCCGTGCAGGTTGATCTTGAGCAGTTCCAGCGAAAGCAGCGAGCCGGCCAGGTCGGCGTGGGCGTCGAGGGCGCAGACGATCACCGCCGCCGCAATGGCGAGATAGGCCAGGAGCCGGTTGCGCAGGAAGCGCAGCGCGGCCGCGCCCGCCAGCGCGATCAGTCCCGTCCAGTAGGCGTAGCCGGCGACGGTGACGGCGGCAGCATAGGTGCCGGCGCCGGAGGCGGTGCCCGGAGGCAGGAAGGAGAAGCCGCTGACCGAGTTGGCCAAGCGCGCCACCGCCAGGAAGGCGCCCAGGAACTCGTAGCCGAGGCCGAGCAGGAAGGCCGCCAGGAAGGCGTCGCCGACGCTGCCGGCCTGCCGCCAGCTCCGCCGCCCCAGCAGCAGCAGGACGGGAGCCGCCATCAGCAGTTGCTGGGAGACATTGATCAGCAGGAGGTACACGGGGCTGCCGCCGAAGCGGTAGGAGTTGAAGAAGGTCCAGGCGACCGGGTTGGCGACGGTGCCCAGGAACGCGCCCAGCGCAAACCAGCTCAGCAAAGTGCGCACCCCCAGCGTGGTGCGGAAGCAGATCAGGCGAATGACCAGCAGCGTCCAGCCCAAGACGATGGCGAGCACCACCAGTGGCATAGGCTCCTCCGCAAGCGTGCGGGCGCGAAATATATCGTGCGGCCGAGCACGCCGGTTCGTACCCCTTCAGGATGAAGGCCTGGGAAAAGTTGGCGGAGCATAGGCGAAATCGCGGCCAGTGTCAACCGCTGGGCCGGCGCCGGCGCGACGGGCAACCGTCTCCGGCGGCAAGGCGGCTCCGCGATGGCCCGATTCTAGTATCCTGTGCCTTCGCTCACGCCGC
Source organism: Terriglobales bacterium (assembly GCA_035519175.1). Classification (GTDB taxonomy): domain Bacteria; phylum Acidobacteriota; class Terriglobia; order Terriglobales; family Acidobacteriaceae; genus DASPRL01. The sequence continues at coordinate 4,694 of DATIWW010000044.1, read as the reverse complement.
CCACGGAGGCCGATGAACGACTACCTGCTGTCGCTGCTGCTGGGGATCATCGAGGGCCTGACGGAGTTCCTGCCGGTCAGTTCGACCGCCCACCTGCGCATCGCCGAGGCGCTGCTGGGCGTGGACCTGGGCAACGGCTACTGGAAGATGTTCACCATCGTGATCCAGTTGGGCGCCATCCTCTGCCTGCCCCTCTACTTCCGCAAGCGCATCGGCGGGTTCCTGGGCAGCTTCCCGCGCGGACACCAGGGCGACCGCACCTGGCTCACCCACCCGCTCTCGCTGACCCTGATCGCCTTCGTGGTGACCGCGGCCCCCTCGCTGCTGCTCACCAAGGTGATCGGCAAGCACTTGGAGAGCCTGGTGGTGATGGGCACGTCGCTGGTGGTGGGCGGAGTGGTCATGGGGATCGTGGACGCGCTCTGCGGCACGGGCCGCCCCGGGCACCCCTTCCGCACCCAGGACATGGAGGAGATGAACATCCTGCAGGCGGTGTGGATCGGGGCATGCCAGATCCTCTCCGCCGTCTTCCCCGGGACCTCGCGCTCCATGTCCACCATCGCCGCGGGGCAGGTGGCGGGGATGACGCGGGCGTCGGCGCTGGAGTTCAGCTTCTTTCTCTCCATGCCCACCATGGCGGCGGCCACGCTCTACGACCTGTACAAGTCGGTGATCCCGCACCACGGCGTGAACCCGCTGGGGGCTACGCACGTCGACGCCCATGGCTGGGTGCTGCTGGGGATCGGGTTCGTGGCCAGCTTCGCCGTGGCCTACGGCTCGGTAGCGTGGTTCATGCGCTGGGTGCGGACGCGGGGCTTCGCTGCCTTCGCCGTGTACCGGATTCTGGCCGGAGCCTTCGTGCTGGCGTGGGTGTGGAGGTGGGTTGGGTGACTTCGTCTCCAATCGTCCGCTGAGGCGGACTCGGGCACGTCTCGCGACGTTTCCCCAGGACTTCGTCCTGGGCTCTTGGCAACCGCCCTGCGGGCTCCTCCCGCTCACTGCAGGCTCTTCAGGTAGGTAACGATCTGCCAGCGCTGGGGCTCGGGAAGGCGGCTCCAGGAAGGCATGCCGTTGCGCAGGCTGCCGTTGGTGAGCAGCCACTCCAGTTCGCCCGGCGTGGCCAGACGGACGCGGTGGCTGCGCAGGCTGGGCCGGCCGGGGCGGCCGGTGGCGTCGGCGCCGTGACACTGGGCGCAATGCTGCTGGAAGAGCTTGGCGCCGGCAGCGGCGGCCTGCGGGTCCGAGGCCAGCGGGTTATCGCGCAGCCGCGCCTTGCCGGGCACGGAGCCGTGCCAGTCGTGGCTGCCGGCCCAGCAAAGCGTCACCCAGGCCAACAACAGGATCGGTAGAAGACCTCTCACTCGCGCCGGCATCAGCGCCCCCGCAGCCGAGCGGCGACCTGGTCGATCTCGTAAGAGACGCCCAGGCGCAGCAGGAAGCCGTGGCTGTTTTCGTTCAGGCCGAAGCCGGGAGAGAGCTTGAAGGAGGGGCCGTTGGGGATGTCCCAGCGCACGACCGGCGCCAGGTAGTGCGAGGTGTCGCGGAGGCCGAAGCTCTGGAGGTCGCCCAGCCCGCCGTACAGTTCGACGCCGGCGGCGAAGTTCTCGCGGCAGAAGACGCAGGGCCGCGGCGAGGCCTTGAGCGCCAGCGGCCGGCTGATGCCCAGGGCATAGCCGAACTCCCAGGGCTCGCCTGCCAGGTTCTTCTCGGCGATGAAGTTCTCGGAGAGGTTCCAGCCCTTGAAGTTGCTGGAGAGGATGAGGCGCAGCTCCAGTTCGCGCTTGCGCTCGCTGCGGTCGTTGCGGGCGAGGAAGTCGGTGCGGCCGTCGTGCCCCACGACTTCCAGCAGCGACTTGTCGGCGCCGTTGATGTCCTCGAACTCGACGTAGAGGACGGGGTTGATCCAGTGCTCGCGCAGCAGGGGGCGCACCCGGTTCTCCCAGCGGAAGCCGGTGAAGACGGTGCTCTCGCCGGAGGTGCTCTGGCCGTCGAGATAGAGCTCGGTGGTCCACCAGGCCTTGAGGCCGTACTCGAATTCCAGTGCGCCGCCCAGGAAGGAATCGCCGCCGCGCACCGGGGCGGCCACCGTGCGGGTCTCGATCTCCAGGTTGCCGGGCTCCTCCATCTGGTGGGAGTAGGTGACGAAGTAGCTCTCCTGGGCGTGGGCAGGAAGAAGGAGGGCCCCGACCAGGAGAGCCCAGAGCGCCGCTCGACGGGCAACCAGCTGCAACATAGAGAGCTTCCGAGGCTCGCTTTCTTGTTGCGACCGAGTCGCAACAAGGAATACATTGAAGCCTAAGTTCCGGCGCCCCTGGGTGTCAATACGGGCCGCAACATTCCGTCGCACTGCGGATGCAACCAGTTGCGACGCTCCGGGAGGGGAACCTATGCCGCTTCCTGAAACCGAGATCCCGGGCGGGTTGCAAGCCCGCTTGGCGGCGCGAGGCATCCGCATGACCGAGCAGCGCCGCGCCATTCTGAGCGTGATCGAAACGGCCAACAAACACCTCGATGCCTCCCAACTCCTCCGCAAGGCCAGGAGACTGGACCGCTCCGTGGACCGCAGCACCGTCTATCGGACCCTGCGCCTCCTGAAACGCCACGGGTTGGTGGACGAGCTGGACCTGATGCACATGAAGGGCGAGGCGCACTACTACGAGCGCAAGCTGGGAGAGGACCACATCCACATGGCGTGCCTGCGCTGCGGGGCGATCACCGAGTTCCTCAGCCCCATTTTCGACTCCTTGAAGGCGCAACTGGAGCGCGACTGCCGCTTCCACATCCTGGTGGCGAGGCTCGAGGTGGGCGGGTATTGCGCCGCGTGCCGCCGCTAGAAGGGCAACCCCTCCGCCACCCCGGGACGGGGATTTCCCCTTGCCGAGGGCGGAACTATGGCATAATCGGCTTGCTCTGGCGTACTTTGCGCGCCACCCGCCGGGCAGCCGCCCGGGGAGTGGCCCGAATACGCCTGTGAAGTACTTTTCGCTGCTGTTCACGCCGACCAAGAACCGCCGGCTCAACGAGCTGGTGGGCTTCCTTGTTTTCATCTTCGCCATCCTGTTATTGCTCGCCCTGGCGAGCTATTCTCCGCTCGATCCCTCGCTGAACACCGCCGCCTCCCCCGGGGCCTCCAACCCGGCGCGCAACTGGGTGGGGATGGTAGGGGCCTACGGCAGCGACCTGCTGCTGCAACTGCTGGGAGTCACCATCTTCTTCGTGCCGGGGATGCTGTGGCTGCTGGCCACGCGCTGGTTCCGCTCCCGTCCGGTGGATTCGCCGCTGGCCAAGAGCCTGGGAGCGCTGGCGCTGCTGGTCTTCGTCCCCGCGCTGCTGGGACTGCTGCCCTGGCACCTGCGCTGGCGGCACGCGCTGCCCATCGAGGGCCTGCTGGGACGCATCGTGAGCGATGCCCTGCTGCACTACCTGAACCTGGTGGGCGCCTACCTGGTGTGCGCGGGGGCCATCGCCGTCGCCCTCTACCTGGCCACCGCCTTCTCCTTCGGGGCGCTGCACCTGTGGCTGGAGACGCGCTTCGCCTTCGTCTTCGCGGCCTGGGACCGCTTCCAGGATTGGCGGATGGCGCGGGCCAAGGCGCAGGCGGAGCGGCAGGCGGCCAAGCGTAAGGCCGCGGCCGTTTCCCGATCCACCGTCACCACGCAACTGCTGCCCGCGCGCCGTGTGGGCCCGAAGACCGGCATCGAGCGCCTGCAGGAAGAGCAGGTGCAAGCCGCGCCGGCGGCCTACCCTCCGCCTGCGCCCGCCTCCACGCCCGCTCCGGCGCGGGGGACGGCCTCCACGCCAGCGCCCGAGGTGGGCGCGCGCGCCGACAACGGCGCCAAGAGCAAGACCACCATGCCCAAGATCGCGGGCGGCTACAAGCTGCCCTCCAGTTCCCTGCTCCACCGTCCCGACGAGCAGCGCGCGGTGAACGAGGACGACCTGAAGTCGCTGGCCCAGGTGCTGGTGGAGAAGCTGGCGGAGTTCGAGGTCTACGGCCAGGTGACGCACATCAATCCCGGGCCGGTGGTGACCACCTTCGAGTTCAAGCCCGACGCCGGCATCAAGTACAGCCGGGTGACCGGGCTGTCGGACGACCTGTGCCTGGCGCTGCGGGCGGAGAGCATCCTGATCGAGCGCATGGCGGGAAAATCCACGGTGGGCATCCAGGTGCCCAACCGTGAGCGCGAGACCATCTGGCTGCGGGAGATCATCGAGTCGCAGGAGTTCGCGGGCTCGAAGTCGAAGCTGACCCTGGCCATGGGCAAGGACATCAACGGGCGCATCGTGACCGCGGAGCTGGGCGCCATGCCGCACCTGCTGATCGCGGGTTCCACCGGCGCGGGCAAGAGCGTGGCCATCAACTCCATGATCATCTCCATGCTCTACAAGGCCAACCCCGACCAGGTGCGCCTGATCCTGGTGGACCCCAAGCGCCTGGAGCTGGGCGTGTACGAAGGCCTGCCCCACCTCTACACGCCCATCATCACCGAGCCCAAGCTGGCGTCCTACGCGCTGCGCAACGCGGTGCGCGAGATGGAGCGGCGGCTGAAGCTGCTGGCGGAGCAGGGCGTGCGCCACATCGACCAGTACAACCGGCTCTTCGAGGAAGAGCGGACGCCCAGCCTGTTTGAGAACAACGAGGCGGCGCGGCCCCTGCCCTACATCATCATCATCATCGACGAGCTGGCTGACCT
>DATIWW010000043.1:0-7505 GCA_035519175.1 Terriglobales bacterium | reverse complement strand
GTGCTCCAGCACCAGCGCCGCCACGCTCATCAGGTGGGCGAGGTACGGTACCTCGGTGCCCTTGCGCCGCTGCCGCTGGTGCAGGCGGGAGGCGTACTGCAGCGCTTCGTCGAAGCGCTCTCCCAGCGCGACCCCCGCGGGGCTCTCGGACTTGACCTTCCCGGCTTCCATGGGACGCACAAAGTATACGGAGGCGGCGCCGGGTTGCAAGGTTTCCCGCTCCGTTTTCGCTTGAAACTCGAAACCTGAAACGCGAAACTAACGCACACACGTTTCGGTCTCTTTGGGGCACAAGGAAAGACCATGAAGCTGAATCTGCCGGACCCGGCCGGGCCCTGCCTGCAACTGCGCACCCAGCAGACGCCCGAAGCGGCGCTGGTGCGCTGCTACGGCCGCCTCACCCGCGACCTGATCGAATCGCTCGTCGCCGAGGTCAAGCCCCTCATCCCCCAACGCAAGAAGATCGTCCTCGACTTCACCGACCTCGCCTACCTGGACAGCTCGGGCATCGGCACGGTGGTGCGCCTCTACGTCTCCGCCCAGAAGGCCGGCTGCGAATTGCGCCTGATCAACTTCAACCGGCGCGTGCGCGAATTGCTGGGCGTTACCCACGTGCTCTCCGCGCTTGAAGTGTGCGGGCAGTTCATGGTCAAGATGCCGTGAAGACCGCGCCGCCCATCGCCGCCCTGGGCTTTCGTGTGCACTCCGGATGGGCCGCGGCGGTGGCGGTCGCCGGGCCCGCCAAATCGCCTTCTGTCATTCTCCGACGGACGCTCATCCTCGCCGACCCCGCACTCGCCGGCTCCAAGCAGCCCTTCCACGCGGCGGCAGGGCTGGAGCTGCAGAAAGCGGAGAAGCTGATCCAGCGCTGCACCGAGTCCACCCATGCTTTAGCGCAGCAGGCCCTGCGCAGCGTGGTGGCCGAGCTGCGGAAGCTGGGCTATCGGCCGGCGGGGGCATGCATTCTGCTCTCCTCCGGGCGGGAGCTGGGAGCGCTGGAATCCATCCTGGCCTCGCATGCCATGATCCACACCGCCGAGGGCGAGTTCTTCCGCGAGGCGCTGCGACGCGGCTGCAAGAAGAGCGCTGTGCCGCTCACCGGCATCAAGGAGCGCGAGCTTCTGGATCATGCGGCGGAAAAGCTGCGCCTGCCGCCTGGGAAACTGCAAGCGCGCACCGCCAAGCTGGGCGAACCTCTCGGCCCGCCTTGGCGCCAGGACGAGAAGCTGGCCGCTCTGGCCGGGTGGCTCGTCCTGTCTGTGAAACCTTGAAACTCTGCAACCTTGAAACCTTCTTCAGTCACAGCAGGTCTTCCCTTTCACCGCGTCCACGCCTTCCTTCACGATGATGAGCAGCATGGCCAGCCCGGCGACGGGGTCGGCCCACCACCAGCCCAGGGCGGCGTTGAGCACCAGCCCGCCCAGCAGGATGGCGGAGAGATAGGCACAAAGGTCGGTCTGGCGGGAGTCGGCCTGCAGGGCGCCGCTCTGCAGGCTGCGGGCCACGCGCCGCTTGGCCCGCGCCAGCAGCGGCATGGCGATCAATGAAGCGATGGCCAGTCCGATGCCCACCGGACTGCGCTCCGGGGCTTGCCGCAGCCACAGCGCCTTGACCGCCTCGGCAGCGACGTAGAGCGCCAGCGCGAAGAAGCTCAGCCCCACCAGCTTCAGCGCGATGCGCTCGCGGCGCTCGGCGCGGGGATCGCAGGCGTCGCTCCCCAGCCGCCACAGCAGCACCGCGCCCGAGGAAACCTCGATCACCGAGTCCACCCCGAAGCCCACCAGGGCGATGGAGCCGGCCACCACACCGGCGGCGATGCCGATCAGGGCTTCCAGCGAGTTCCACAGGATGGTGAGATACTCCAGCCGCCGTCCGCGGCGCACGGCGGCGGCGCGAACGGCCGGGCTGGTGGCAACGGTAGACATTGCTGAGGTTCCAGAGTTTCAAAGTTTCGAGGTTTCAACGTTTCAAAGACTTCAAGCACGGTCGCCCCATGTCTTTGAAACCTCGAAACCTCTTACTTCCCCTCCGCCCTTCTCGCCTGCAGGTACCCGCGGATGAACATGTCGATGTCGCCGTCGAGCACGCGATCCACGTCCCCGGTCTCCACCTTGGTGCGGTGGTCCTTGACCATACGGTAGGGGTGCAGCACGTAGCTGCGGATCTGCGAGCCGAAATCAATATCCAGCTTCGACTCCTCCACCTTGCGCGTGGCCTCCATCTTCTTCTCCAGCTCGTACTCGTAGAGCTTGGAGCGCAGGATCTTCATGGCGCGCTCCTTGTTCTTGTGCTGGGAGCGCTCGTTCTGGCAGCAGACCACGATGTTGGTGGGCAGGTGGGTCAGCCGCACCGCCGAATCGGTGGTGTTCACGTGCTGGCCGCCGCGCCCGCCCGAGCGGTAGGTGTCCACGCGCAGCTCTTCGGGCTTGATCTCGATCTTGATGTCGTCGTCGATCTCGGGCGAGACGAAGACGCTGGCGAACGAGGTGTGCCGCCGCTGCGCCTGGTCGAAGGGCGAGATGCGCACCAGCCGGTGCACCCCGATCTCGCTGGTCAGCAGCCCGTAGGCGTAAGGCCCGGTGACCGAGAAGGTGGCCGACTTCAGCCCCGCCTCCTCGCCCGCCTGGTAATCGTTGAGCACGGTGGGAAAACCCTGGCGCTCGGCCCAGCGCAGGTACATGCGCAGCAGCATCTCCGCCCAGTCCTGCGACTCGGTGCCGCCCGCCCCGGGATGGATGGTGACGATAGCGTTGCGGGCGTCGTTCGCGCCCGAGAGCAGGGTCTGGGTCTCGAGCTTCTCCACCCGCTCGCGCAATTCGCCGATCTCGCGGCGCAGCTCGCCGGCCACGTCTTCGCCCTCGCGCGCCAGCTCGAACAGCGTGGCGATGTCGCTGGTGCGCCGCTCCAGATCCTTTTCGGTGGTGAGGGCCTCATCCAGCCGCTTGCGCTCGCGCATGACCTGCTGCGACTGGGCGGGGTTGGACCACAGCGCGGGATCGGCGATCTTCTTCTCGATCTCGGCTAGCTGCTGGCGGAGGCGGGGCGGGTCAAAGGTACTCCCGGAGGTCGCGCGCCTTGTCGCGCACGCCCGCGTACTCGCGTTCGAGTTCTTCGACCTGCTCCAGCATGGTCAGTTCCGGGGAGCGCGCCGCGGGAGTGGAAAGCTCAGGAGCAGCGCGCCCACTGAGATTATCGCACACAGCCAAGGGAACCAGTCGCCGTGGCGGGTGTAGAAGGTGGTCTCCGAGACCAGGGCGTAGGGGGCGTCGAGCCATGCGGCCACCCTGCGCGGCGCGCGGTCCACCACCCGCCCCAGGGGATCGATGGAGGCGGTGATGCCGCTGTTGGTGTCGCGCAGCAGCCAGCGCCCGTTCTCGATGGCGCGCATGCGCGCCATGTTCAGGTGCTGCCCGGGAGCGCTGCCGGGCCCGAACCAGCCGTCGTTGGAGATGTTGACGAAGACCTGAGCCCCCTGGGCCGCGAACTGCCGCACCTCGTCGGGAAAGATGGACTCGTAGCAGATGAAGGTCCCCAGGCGCTGCCCGCCCGCCTCCAGCAGCAGGCGGCGGCGGCCGGGGGTGAAATCGCCGGACTCCTTGGTCAGCTTGCTGGCGAAGGAGAACAGGTCCTTCGCCGGAACGTACTCGCCCCAGGGCACCAGGTGGATCTTGTCGTAGCGCGCCACCCACTGCCCTTGCGGCGCGACCAGGGCCGCGGAGTTGAACATCAGCGGCAGGTTGCCGCCGGCGGGATCCGGCCCCAGGCCCAGCTCTCCCACCACCATCCACGCCTGCGCCTGGCCCGCCACCTGCCCGGTCAGGCCGCGGAAGCGCCCATCGTTGTCCCAGAAGGGCGCGGGCGACTCCGGCCACACGATCAGGTCGGGATGGGCGGTGCCGCGCGCCGGCAGGCTGAGCGCCGCCATCTGCGTCAACGTCCCCCCGAAGCGCTGCTCCGTCCACTGCACGGGATCGAGGATGGGGATGTCGGGCTGCACCAGCCGCGCGCCATGGGTAGCGGGCAGGGGAGGCGGCTTGACCAGCACTCCCGCCTGCAGCACCAGCGCCGCCAGCAGCGAGGCCGCCACCATCCGGACCCGCCGCGGCGGCGGCAGGTACCAGGCGGCGGCGAAGGCGGCGTTCACCAGCACCAGCTCGAAGGCGATCCCCCACACCCCGGTCAGGGTGGCGATGCGCGCCAGGGGGATGTTGTCCACCTGGCTGTAGCCCAGCAGGTCCCAGGGAAAGCCGACCAAGCGCTCCCGTCCCAGTTCCACCGCCACCCACAGGAAGGGCGCCAGCATCAGGGCGCGGCGCTGGCCGCCCTTGCGCGCCACCCACGCCAGGCAGAGGCCGAAGACGCCGCGGTCGGTGGCCGCCGAGGCGATGCACAACAGAATGAGCACGCCGGCCCCCATCGCCGGCGACAGCCGCCCGTACACCGTCATGCTGTAGTAGATCCAGTAGCAGTTGCCGGCGCAGAAGACCAAGCCGCAGGCGAAGCCCAGCAGGAAGCCGCGCAGGGGCGAGGGCGGCGTACCCGCCTGGCCTTCGCGCCTCCCCAAGGCCGGTGGCGGCCCCAGGATGGCCACCAGCAGCGGCGCCACCGCGATCCAGGAGAGAAAGTACAGCCCCGGCGAGGGGAAGATCAGGACCTGGAGCACGCCCGAAACCGCCGCCAGCAGCCAGCCGCTGAGGAGGATGCGCCGCACCGGCAGAGTGTAACAAACCCCGGCTGCCGGGAAAGCGCGGGCGTGGCCTCGGCGGTATCCTTTACAATACCGGGCGGACTATGGACTTCCTGTTCACGACGCTCATTCGCGTGCTCGAGGTGATGTTCGCGGCCGGCTGGGCCGGGACCGCGATCGTGCTCCTGCTCACCGGGATCGAGGACCTGGAGACGATCCTCAAGCACGACCAGCCGGCGCCGGGCATGGAGACCCAGATCCTGGAAAGACTGGAGAAATAGCCCGCTCCACCCCGACCCTATGTCCTCTTCCGCCAGCGCCGCGCCGCCCACCTCGAACCGGGTCCGTATCGTGGTGGCCAGCTCGGTGATGCTGACCTTCATCTCCTTCTGGCGGGCGGCGGCCATCATCCTCAACGACCTGGGCTCCTCCGCCTTCTACGCCGGCGGCATCGCGGAGCAGGCGGTGGGCAAGGCCGCTCCCTGGTTCGTGCTGGGAGTGATGATGTTCGCCTTCGGGGTGCGCGCCGTGTACGTGGAGAGCTGCTCCATGTTCGTGCGCGGCGGCGTCTACCGCGTGGTCAAGGAAGCCCTGGGCGGCACCATGGCCAAGATCAGCGTCTCCGCCCTGATGTTCGACTACATCCTCACCGGGCCCATCTCCGGCGTCTCCGCCGGTCAGTACATCGCCGGGCTGATCAACGAATTGTTCGTGGCCGCCGACGCCCACGGCTGGATGCCCCGCGCCCTGCACACCCTCTTCAACGGCGTGCCCCAGGTCAACGTGAACGCGACGGCGGCCCTGTTCGCCGTGGCCGTCACCCTCTACTACTGGTGGCTGAACCGGAAGGGCATCGAAGAATCCAGCGAGAAGGCCATGTGGGTGATGCAGATCACCACCGCGATGGTGGTGCTGATGCTCGCCTGGTCGGGCCTGACCCTCATCCTGAATCGCGGCGCCTATCACCTGCCGCCCCTGCCCACTCCCTCCAACCTGCACTTCAGTAGTGAGGCCCTGGGCTTCCTCAGGTCGACCACGATTCCCGGGCGCCTGGCGCAGATGTTCGGGGTCTTCGGCATCATCATGGCCTTTGGGCACTCGGTGCTGGCCATGAGCGGCGAGGAGTCGCTGGCCCAGGTCTATCGCGAGATCAAGCATCCCAAGCTCGACAACCTGAAGCGCACCGCCATCGTCATCGGGATCTACAGCTTCGTCTTCACCGGGGTGGTTTCCCTGCTGGCGGTGATGCTCATTCCCGACGCGGTGCGCGTCCCCGTCTACAAGGACAACCTCATCGCCGGCCTGGCCATGTACATGGCGGGGCCGCAACTGCTGCGCCTGATCTTCCGCATCTTCGTGGTGGTGGTGGGCTTCCTGATCCTTTCGGGCGCGGTCAACACCGCCATCGTGGGCTCCAACGGCGTGCTCAACCGGGTCTCGGAAGATGGAGTGCTCACCGACTGGTTCCGCCACCCCCATCCCCGCTACGGCACCAGCTACCGCATCATCAACCTGATCGTGGCGCTACAACTGTTCACCATCCTGGCCAGCCGCGGCGACGTCTACGTGCTGGGCGAGGCCTACGCCTTCGGCGTGATTTGGAGCTTCGTCTTCAAGAGCCTCTCCATGCTGGTGCTGCGCTTCAAGTACAAGGGAGCGCGCGGCTGGAAGATGCCGCCCAACCTGCGGATCGCCGGGGTCGAGATTCCCATCGGCCTGGCCAGCGTGACCCTGGTGCTGCTCTCCACCGCGCTCGTGAACCTGATGACCAAGTCGGTGGCCACGGTCAGCGGCCTCATCTTCTCCGCGGTGTTTTTCGCCGTCTTCACCGTCTCGGAGAAGATCAACAAGCGCAAGTACGCCCACGTCGAGCAACAGATGAAGGACCAGTTCCACCTCATGCACCAGGACCGGGTGGACCGGGAGAGTGTCGGCATCCGGCCGGGCAACGTGCTGGTGCCCATCCGCGACTACAACAACCTCGGCCACCTGCGCTGGGCGCTCGACCGCGTGGATACCAAGGAGCAGGACGTGGTGGTGCTGACCGCGCGCATCACCCGCTTCGGAGCCGGCGGCTACGACCTGGCCATGGAGCAGATCTTCAGCGACTACGAGCAGACCCTGTTCACCCGCGCCGTGGCCATCGCCGAGGCCGTCGGCAAGCACGTTTCCCTGCTCGTTGTACCGGCGCGCGATGTCTGGTCGGCGATCGTGCAGACGGCAAATAATCTTGAGGCTTCGGCAGTCGTCTCCGGCTTGTCAAGTAAGATGACTCCGCAAGAGCAGGCCTTTGAACTGGGCCGCGCGTGGGAAAAAGCGCCGGAGCCAAGACGCCAGTTCGTGCTGCAGATTGTTTATCCCGATTCCCGAACGGTTGATACCTTCCGCATCGGTCCTCATACACCGACGATGAAGACCGAGGATGTGCATCTGGTGCACCGGCTCTGGCTCAACATCACACAGGAGCCGGGGCTGGACAAGGTGCATCATCACGACATCCTCACCGAAGCCCTCACACGATTTGCCCGCGAATTTGGCGGACACGATCGGGAGACAATCCTGAAAGATCTGCGCCGGACCGCTGAACGAAACGCCGAAGATGGCGCTCCGGCGGCCAAGGCTATCGAGCCCGTTCCTCCCAGAGAACCCTCTGCACAGCGCGAAGGGCCCACCGGACCTACCGTCACGCAACCATAGTTTCCTATGGGAATCCCATATAGGAAATGTCATTCTGAGTGAGCTTTAGCTCCCCAAGAATCTTACGACGCGAGGAAGCTGGAATAGGGGCCGACAGGTATGTCCCTTCACGATGAGATCA
>DATIWW010000042.1:0-10247 GCA_035519175.1 Terriglobales bacterium | reverse complement strand
CGGTGGACAGCGCCAGCCTCAAGCTGCCGCCGGCTGTGCGCATCCTCTCGCCGGCCGCGGGCACGGTGAAGGAGGGCCACGCGCGGGTGACGGTGGAGGCCAGGGACCAGGGCGGAGGCATCGCCGGCGTCAGCCTCTACCAGAACGGCAAGCTGGTCGACGCGCGCGAGGCCGGCCGCGGCTTCCAGAGCGCCTCCGACACCTACGCCTTCGAGGTCGAATTGGTCCCGGGCGAGAACGTGCTCAAGGCCGTGGCCACCAGCAAGGAGCGGGTGGAGTCGAATGACGACGCGGTGCGCCTGGTGCTGGATGCCCCGCCGCCGTCCAAGCCCATCCTGCACCTGCTGGTGGTGGGCGTGAACCAGTATGAAGATTCGGAGCTGAACCTGAACTTCGCGCGCCAGGACGGCGAAGCCATCGCCCGCTTTTTTGAGACCCACGAAGAGAAGCTGTTCTCTTCGGTGGACGCGGTCACGCTCTTCGACGACCAGGCCACCCAGGCCAACCTGCGCGCCGCGCTGGAGAAGCTCACCCGCGAGGCCAAGCCCGAAGACGTGCTGCTCCTCTACCTGGCCGGGCACGGGGTCGGGCTGGAGCAGCAGTTCTACTTCCTGCCGCACGAGATGCACATCGCAGGCGACGACGAGGCCGCCATCCGCCAGTACGGGGTCTCGGCGCTCACCCTGGGCGACTACCTGCGGCGCATTCCGGCGCTCAAGCAGGTGCTGATCCTAGACGCCTGCCAGTCGGAGACGGCGCTGCCGGTGCTGGCCAAGCTGGTGACCTTCCGCGGGCTGGGCAGCCCGGAACGCAAGGCCACGCAGATGCTGGCGCGCGCCAATGGGGTATACCTGCTGGCCGCCTCCACCAAGCAGCAGTACGCCGCCGAGGTACCACAGCTCGGCCACGGGGTGCTGACCTACGCGCTCTTGAGCGGGCTGGGAGAGAAGGGCGAGCCGCAGGCGCCCGCGAACCCGGAGGGCATGATCACGGTGCTGTCGCTGCTGCAGTACGTCAACCAGCAGGTCCCCGACCTCACCGAGCAGTACCAGCACGCCAAGCAGTATCCGGTGAGCTTCAACACCGGGATGGATTTCCCGCTGCTGGTGCGCTAGCGTCCTGCGACCGCAGCCGAGGCGTGCTCCACGGCGGCGAAGCTCTCGTCGAGGATGCGCACCGCTTCGTCCACGTCGCTCTTCGAGATGTTGAGCGGCGGGGACATGCGCAGGCAGTTGCCGTAGAAGCCGCCTTTGCCGATGAGCAGGCCGCGCTCGCGGGCGGCTTCCATCACGGCGTTGGTGGCGGCGGGGGCGGGCTGCTTGGACTTGCGGTCCTCCACCAGCTCCAGCGCCTGCATCAGGCCCATGCCGCGCACGTCGCCGATGAGCGGATGCTTTTCCGCCAGCGCCTCCAGCTTCTGGCGCCAGGAGGCGCCCACCACGGCGGCGTTGGTGCGCAGGTCGTCTTCCTCGATCACGTCGATCACCGCCTTGGCGGTGGCGCAGGTCACGGGATTGCCGCCGAAGGTGGAGATGGTCAGCCCCTGGAAAGAGTCGGCGATCTCGGGGCGGGTGACGGTCAGGCCGATGGGCTGGCCGTTGGCCAGGCCCTTGGCCGAGGTCAGGATGTCGGGCTCGACCTCCCAGTGCTCGATGCCGAACCACTTGTGCCCGGTGCGCCCCCAGGCGGTCTGCACCTCGTCGGCGATGAAGTCGCCGCCGTACTGCTTCACGATGCGGAAGGCCAGCTTGAAGTATTCCTTGGGCGGAGTGATGAAGCCGCCCACCCCCTGGATAGGCTCGGCGATGAAGGCGGCGATGCGCCCCGAGGTCGAGAACTGGATCACCTGCTCCAGGTCCTTGGCGCAGGCGACCTCGCAGTCGGGGTACTTCAGTCCCAGCGGGCAGCGGTAGCAGTAGGGATTCATGGCGTGCACGATGCCGACCTCGACGGTGGCCTTGCGCCAGGTGTGCATGCCGGTGAGACCGCGGGCCAGGGAAGAGCGGCCGCTGTAGCCGTGGCGCAGGGCCACGACCTCCAGGTTGCCGGTGTGCATGCGGGCCACCTGCACCGCGGTTTCGTCGGCCTCGCTGCCGCTGTTGGTGAAGTAGGACTTCTGGAGCTGGCCGGGGGTGATCTGGGCCAGCTTCTCGGCGAGGGTGACCATGGCCTCGGTGGTGAAGCAGGTGGAGACGTGCTGCAGCTTGTCGATCTGCGCCTTCATGCGCGCGGTGACGCGGGGATTGCAGTGGCCCACGCTGATGGTGACGATGCCGCCGAAGAAGTCCAGGTACTGGCGGCCCTCCACGTCCCAGACGTGCTGCATGGAGGCGTGGTCCACGGCCAGAGGCTGGGCGTAGTAGGTGGAGACGCAGGGGAAGACGTATTCCTTCTGCTTGCGGTTGATCTCCTCGCGGGTCATGGCAGGCGTCCTTTCCCGCCGGCACGGCGCGGGGCGGCGCCGCTCCGGCAACCTGCTATGTTCTCACGCCGGGCGGGGGCTTTGCATCCGCTGTACAATCGGAGAGAGCGAGCCGCCGCCATGCTGCGCATCTTCCGCCTGATGCTGCTGACCCTGATCCTGATGATGGTGGCGCTGGTGTCGGCGCTGATCACCATGCGCTTCGCCATCCACGGCCGGGAAGTGGAGATCCCCAAGGTGGTGGGGATGACCACGGCAGCCGCCCGCGAGCAAATGGGCTCCCACGGTCTGCGGCTCACGGTGGAAGACCGCTTCTACAGCAACGAGGTCCCGGAGGGACGCATCGTCTCGCAGGTTCCGCAGCCGGGAACCCGGGTGCGGCGCGGCTGGGAAGTGCGGGTGGCCGAGAGCCTGGGACCGCAGCGAGTGATGGTCCCCGACGTCATCGGGCAGAGCGAGCGCGCCGCCGAGATCAACCTGCAGCGCCGCGGCCTGGACGTAGGCACGGTGGCGGAGGGCCAGATCCCCGGCTTTCCCGCCGACCAGATCATCTCCCAGAGCCCGCCTCCCAACGCCCCCACCGCCTCTCCCAAGGTCAGCCTGCTGATCAACTCGGAGGACGGGTCGGAGAGCTACGTGATGCCGGACTTCACCGGCAAGCGTCTGGGCGACGCGGCCCGGGCGATCGAGCAGGCGGGGCTGCACCTCGCCAGCCCGCCCCTCCCGCAGAACGGCGCCCTCACTCCGGAAGCGGCAGCGCGGGAGGCGGAGCTAGCCTCCGCGGTCATCGTGCGGCAGTCGCCGGCGGCAGGGCAGAGGGTCACGGCCGACACCGCCATCCGCTTCGAGGTGATGAAGGAATCTCAGCCCGCCGCGACGCCCCAGCCCACACCCCAGCCGGCGGCCGCGCCACCACCTTCTAGGTAGCCGGCGCCGGCGGTGCGGCTAGCACCTCACCCGGCTGCGGGCGATAGCCATGGAGGAAGTCGCGCGCGCTCATCCGCTTCTTGCCCTCCACCTGTACCTCCAGCAGTTCCAGGCCGGTGTCCTGGCCGCATCCCGCCAGCAGACGCTCGCCCTGGACGGCGAGTTCGCCCGGGCGGACGTTAGGAAGGCGGTCGAGCGGCCGCGCGGCGTGCACCTGGAGATGCTTGCCGCGAAAGCCGGTCCAGGCCCCCGGCCAGGGCTGGAAGCCGCGCAAGCGGTTGCCGATCTCGACGGCGGGGCGCTGGAAGTCGATGCGTCCGTCTTCTTTTTTCAGCAAGGGCGCGAGGGTAGCGCGGGAGTGGTCCTGGGGGACAGGCTGGATGCTTCCCGCCAGCAGGCCGTGCAGGGTCTCGACCATGAGGGCGGCCCCCAGCTCCGCCAGGCGCGGCGCCAGGGTGACGGCGGTGTCCTCGGGGGCGATGGGGACCTCTTTCTGCAACAGGATGTCGCCGGTATCGAGGCCGGGATCGATGCGCATGGTGGTCACCCCGGTCACGGTCTCGCCGGAGGCGATGGCCCATTGCACGGGCGCGGCCCCACGATGCTTGGGCAGCAGCGAGGCGTGCAGGTTGAGGTTGCCGAAGCGGGGGATCGCGATCATCCACGGCGGAATGATGCGGCCGTAGCCCACCACCACGATGGCGTCGGGCTGGATGGATTCCAGGGCGGCGCGCAGTTCCAGGTTGTTCTTGATCTTGTCGGGCTGCAGCAGGGGCAGGCTGAGTTCGCTGGCGCGCTGCTTCACGGGCTGCGGCGCCAGCCCCAGGCTGCGGCCGCTGGGGCGGTCGGGCTGGGTCAGCACCAGGCGCAGACGGAAGCCCGCCTCCACCAGCTTGTCCAGCGTGGGGACGGAGAATTGCGGAGTGCCGCAGAAGACAAGATCCATAGTGGATAGTGAATAGTGGATAGTGGATAGAAAACCTAGGCCCTGATGGGCCGCGGCTTCGTTAATGACCCAATCAAGCCTTGCAGGACTCGCGCCACCTCTGTCGACTGCGCCAGGATCTGCTCCGATGCCTCCTCGCTGAGGAAGCCAAAATCGCAAGCCAGCACGATTTGAGTCTCAACTTCGAAGAGCGAACCGCGGGCGGTGCCGAGAAACTGAACAAGTTCGCCCGTCGACTGCCTCCCCTGTCCCTCGGCGATGTTACTGGGAATGGAAACAGCAGCCCGACGCAACTGGGCAGTCAGTCCGTACGTTTCCGAGCGGGGGAACTGCTCGGTCGCACGATAGATCGTCTTGGCAAGATCGATCGCCTTCTTCCATGCCACGAGGTCCCGGTAGCTTTGTACGCGCATGGGCGCCTCCTTAACTATTCACTATCCACTATTCACTATCCACTCGCTCATTTCCACTCCCCCGCCTTGATCAGCTTCCTGACCTTGCGCTTGATGAGATCGCGCTTGAGGGTGCTGACGTGCTGGATGAAGAGCTTGCCGTCGAGGTGGTCGGTCTCGTGCATGAAGGCGCGGGCCAGCAGGCCTTCGCCGGTGTGCTCGAAGAACTTGCCCTGCAGGTCCTGGGCGCGGACCGTGACCTTGGCGGGGCGGGTGACGCGCTCGCGGAACTCGGGGAGGCTGAGGCAGCCCTCGTTGTCCTTCTGCTTGCCCTCGCTGTGGAGGATCTCCGGGTTCACCAGCACCAGCTTAGCGTCAGGATCCTCCTTGAAGGTGACGTCCACCACCGCCACGCGCTTGCTGATGCCGATCTGGGGAGCGGCCAGGCCGACGCCGTGGGCCGCGTACATGGACGCGAACATATCGGCCACCAACTGGCGCAGTTCTTCGTCGAAGCAGGTGACCGGCGGGCAGGGCTTCTCCAGCACCGGGTCGCCGTATTTCACGATGGGATAGATCATGAGCCAGTAGTCAGGAGTCAGTTGTCAGTAGTCACGCAGTTGTTTCCTATATCCTTCGAAGTTGCGCAGGGTCTCGGTCATGGAGTCGCCGCCGAATTTTTCCAGGGCGCAGCGCGCCAGGGTGAGCGCCACCATGGCCTCGGCGGCCACGCCCGCCGCCGGCACCACGCACACGTCGGAGCGCTCGTAGGCGGCCTTCACCGGCTGGCGGGTCTGGAAGTCCACCGATTCCAGCGGGCGGCGCAGGGTGGAGATGGGCTTCAGGTAGCCGCGCACCAGGATGTCCTGGCCGTTGGAGACCCCGCCCTCGAGGCCGCCGGCGTGGTTGGACTTGCGGGTGAAGCCGGCGGCGTAGCCGATCTGGTCGTGCACGGCGGAGCCGAAAGAGGCGGCGGCGCCGACGCCCGAGCCGATCTCCACCGCCTTGACCGCGGGCAGCGACATCACCGCCTGCGCCAGCAGGCCGTCGAGGCGCTCGTCCCAGTTGGCGTAGGTGCCCAAGCCGGGCGGCACACCGTGGCCCACCACCTCGAAGACGCCGCCGACGGAATCCCCGCTCTTCAGCGCCCTGTCCACCTCTTCTTTCATGCGGG
Organism: Terriglobales bacterium; assembly: GCA_035519175.1. Classification (GTDB taxonomy): domain Bacteria; phylum Acidobacteriota; class Terriglobia; order Terriglobales; family Acidobacteriaceae; genus DASPRL01. Next base: position 4,386 of record DATIWW010000042.1, on the reverse strand, counting down.
CTTCGGCGGCGGGATCGGCGCAGTTGAGCACGACCTCGTCGCGGCCGTAGAGGCCGCGGATCTCTTCCCAGGGGACCTCGGCGCTGGGGACGCCGGAGTCGCCCACCGCCAGCACGTGGCTGAGGACTTCGACGCCCAGTTCGCGCAGGAAGAGCTTGGCCAGGGCGCCCACGGCCACGCGCGCCGCCGACTCCCGCGCCGAGGCCCGCTCCAGCACGAAGCGCGCCTCGGGGAAGTTGTACTTGAGCGCGCCCGCCAGGTCGGCGTGGCCGGGACGCGGCGAGGCCACCGCCTTGTGCTTGGCGGCGTCGCCCTTCTCCACCGGCAGCGCCTCCTGCCAGTTCTGCCAGTCCTTGTTCTCCAGGCGCAGGGCGATGGGCGAGCCGATGCTGGCGCCCTGGCGCACTCCGGAGAGGAAGTGGGCGGAGTCGCGTTCGATCTTCATGCGTCCGCCGCGGCCGTAGCCTTGCTGCCGCCGCCACAGTTCGCGGTCGACGAACTCCGGGTCCACCTTCAGGCCGGCGGGCAGGCCGGAGAGCACGGCCACCAGGGCCTCTCCGTGCGATTCTCCGGCAGTGTGGAAGCGCAGCATGGTCAGGGCTCGCGCCGCGGCTGGAAGCGAGGCGCGCGAAGCCTAGGATTCTATCAGGTCGGACTCAGCTCCGAGTCTCAACGCGCGCAGTGTTGTTTCACCCGCTCCCAGGCGGCCTGGTAGGTCTTCTGCAGGAAGGCCGCCAGCGCGCCTTCCTGCTCCGGTGCACTGACGAACTCAGACTTCAGCTCGGCGAAGGTGCGATCGCCGTCGGTCACGGGCAGCAGCCGCACCGTGGCCCGGTAGGAGGACATGGGCACCGGCGCCTCCAGCATCTTGTAGGTGAGGACGTGCTCGGCGTCGGAAAAGGCCAGCAGTTGCTCGCGCATGCGCCCGCCGCCCTCCAGGCCGAAGCTGCGGACGCAGCCCACGTGGTCGCCGCCCAGGGAACCCTCCAGGCGGCTGTCGGTCACGCCCGGGAACCAGTGGGGCAGCCCGTTGAAATCGCGGACCAGCTTCCACACCTTTTCGACCGGGGCATCGATCACTGCCGAAACGTAGAGCTTCGCCATGGTTTCCTCACGCGCCGAGCATTCTACCCGAAAGGAGAGAAAATCCCTGCGCAGGGCCGCGCCACGATGTATCCTTTCGCGCCCAGGAGATTCGTATGTACGACGCCATCATCGTGGGAGCGCGCTGCGCCGGTTCCCCGACGGCCCTGCTGCTCGCTCGCCGGGGATACAAGGTCCTGCTGCTGGACCGGGCCACGTTTCCCAGCGACATGCCGCTCTCCACGCACTACGTCCACCAGACGGGCACGGCGCGGCTGAAGCGTTGGGGGCTGCTGGACAAGCTGGCAGCGTCCAACTGCCCTCCCATCACGCGGAACTACTTCGACTATGGGGCATTCACCCTGACCGGCTCGCCTCCGCCGGCCGAAGGCGTGCAGGAAGCCTACGCGCCGCGGCGCAAGGCGCTCGACCCCATCCTGGTGGAGGCGGCAGCGGCCGCCGGCGCCGAGCTGCGGCAGGGGTTCTCGGTGCAGGAGCTGGTCTGCGGGCCTGTTCCGTCACCGTGGCCCCGCTCGCCTCGCGCCCGCGGATGCCGGCGACCCGGTCCTTGTCCCAGCGTGAATGGTCCGGGACCGAGGTCCCGGGCCATTCAGATCACGGGCCGGCCGGTACCGGCTACTGCTTGATCTCCACCGGCTGCAGCAGGCTGAAGCTGAGCGCAGATTCGGCGGGGAAGGTGACGTCCTTATTGCCGGTGAAAGCGGCGCCTGCGGTGCCGGCGCCGCCACCCGCGGCCGCGCCGATGGCCGCGCCCTTGCCGCCGCCCGCGATCGCTCCGATGATGGCGCCCGCCGCCGCTCCGCCCCCGATGAAGGCGGCGGTGCGCTTGCCTTTACCCTTCATGCTGCGGGTCACGGAGGCGGTCTCGAGCTTGTAAGAGTTGCCACCCACGCTGACCGAGTCCAGCGTGAGTTGCAGCTTGGCCGCGCCCTTGAAGCGGCCGCGGGCCTTGGCGTCCACCACGGTGCCGGTGGCTTCCGAGCCCTCCGGGATGATCACCTTGCCGTCCACCGAGACCGGCTCGGCCACGGTGGCGGTGAAGCTGTCGCCGCTGTTGCTGATCTTCGAACCCACCGCCTGGCCCAGCTTGACGGTGATCACGGTGCCGGCAGGCACGGTGATGGGCTTGGCCATCAAGCGGTCCAGCATGCCGGGCTTGCTGGAGGCTGTGCTGGAGCTGCCGCTGCTGGAGCCGCTCGCACCTCCGCCGGCAGCGCTCTGGTCCGCCGGGGACTTCGAGCCGCAGCCCAAGGCCAGGATCAGGGAAAGGCAGGCCATTCCCAGGCCTGCAAGACGGGTCCGCATAGTTACCTCCATCCTCACTCAGAGCTTGTATCAGAGTCTTGCCGCGGGGCGCAAACCCCGGAAGGACATTGGCCTGCCGGTTCCTCTTATTTCTTGCGGGGACCGTCGCCGGGAGCGGTGAGCGTGAAGTCCTTGGCCGGAGATTCGTCGGAGGGCGCAGGCTCGGCCTTCTCCTCCTTCTTCTGGAGGAACCTCTCGCGGTTGAGCAGGGGCCGCCCCAGGGAAGGGTTGTAGCTGGTCCACTCCGCCTCGGGCTCGCGGACGTAGTGGGCGCGCATGGCCTCCAGCTTGGAGTCCAGATCGTCGAGGTAGTGCAGCGCCAGGGCTTCGGGGAACATGGGCAGCTTGGGCGAGCCGAACTCGTACTGGCCGTGGTGGCTGATGAGCAAGTGCTCGACCAGGGTCTTCAGCTCGGCGGGGAAGCCCGGCACCTGCGCGAGCTTGGCGTGCAGCATCTCCAGCTCGATAATCATGTGCCCCAGCAACTGCCCGCGCGTGGTGTAGGAGAAGGAGCGGCTGTAGGCCAATTCGTGCAGCTTGCCGATGTCGTGCAGGAAGGCCCCGGTGAGCAGCAGGTCGCGGTCGAGCTGGGGATAGTTGCGGCAGATCAGGTCGCAGGAGCGGAAGAGCGAGACCACGTGGTCGAGCAGCCCGCCGATGTAGGCGTGGTGCAGGCTCTTGGCGGCGGGGGCGTTCTTATAGGCGGCCGCGATCTCCGGGTCATTCAGGAAGGCCTCGAGCAGCGCCTTCAGGTGCGGGTTCTGCAAGGAGGCGACGAACCCGGCCACGTCGCGCCAGAGTTCCTCCACGTCGCGCGGGCACTTGGGAAGGTAGTCGGCGTAGTCGATCTCCGACTCCTCCATGCGGCGCAGCTTGTGGATGGTGAGCTGGAAGCGGTTGTTGTACTTGTTGACCAGCCCCTTGACCTTGATGAAGTCGTCCTGGTCGCAGGCGCCGAGGGCGTCGGCGACGTTGTCCCACATCTTGGCTTCGATCTGCCCGGTGCGGTCGGCCAGGGTCAGCGCCAGGAAGAGTTCGCCGGTCTTGCGCGGCTTGATCTGCTTGGCGGCCACCACGAAGGACGAGGTGATGACCTTGTTCTCGTTGGCGGCGGCGTCCTGGATGTAGAAGTCCTTCATGAGGGCCTGCCTGGGGCCCGCGCCGGCGGCGGGGCCACTCTCATCCTAACCCATCGCGGCGCGGAGGGCGGCCTAGAAGACCAGGAACTTCTTCTTCTTTTTCTTCTTGGCCTGGTCCTGGGCGGCGGTGTTGACGAAGACCGGCTTGGTCTCGTTGGGGCTGGCGCCCGAGTCCACGAAGCCGGGCTTGATGTCGATGTAGGCCTCCTCGCGCAGCTTGGTGAGGTAGACGCGCACCGCCGGCGTGAGTTTCTGGTAGTAGATGGCGGTCTGCACCTTCTCCTCCACGTCTTTGAGCGGAGGCACGCCCGCCGGCGTGTGCTCGCTCACCTTCATCAGGATGTAGCCCTGCTTGGTGCGGACCACGTCGGAGACCTCGCCCGCCTTCATGGCGAAGATGACGTCCTCCAGGGACTTCACCATGGTGCCGCGCTTGAAGTAGCCCAGGTCGCCGCCTTGGGGGGCGGAGTTGGCGTCGGCGGAGTACTTCTTGGCCAGCTCCTCGAAGGAGGCGCCCTTGTGGATCTGGTCGAGCATGTCGTGGGCCTTTTTCTCGGCCGCGGCCAAGGTGGCGGCATCCGGGTCCGCGCCTTCCGGCGCGCCCGCGGGCTGGGTGGAGATCAGGATCTCCTCCAGCCGCACCTGCTCCGGCTGCTCCATGTCCTTCTTGTGCTCCTCGTAGAACTTGCGGACCTCTTCCTGGGTGATCTGGATGTGGGAGCCGACCTCGCGCTGGATGACCTGCTGGGTGATGATGCCGTTGCGGATGTTCTGCTTGAAGTCCTCGTAGGAGACGCCTTCTTTCTCGGCGGCGCGCTGCAGGTCCTCCATGGTCTCC
>DATIWW010000041.1:0-4164 GCA_035519175.1 Terriglobales bacterium | reverse complement strand
CGGGGGGCGGCGCGTGCCGCCCCCGTACCAGCCGCAGCTTACTTGCCGTAGACGAAATGAGCGCGGCGGTTCTGCTGCCAGCACTCTTCCGTGTGTTCGGTGCAGACCGGCTTCTCCTTGCCGTAGCTCACGGTGCGGGCGCGGCTGGGATCGATGCCGGCCTGCACCAGGAAGTCGAGGGCGGAGCGGGCGCGGTTGTCGCCCAGGGCCTGGTTGTACTCGATGGAGCCGCGCTCGTCGCAGTGTCCCTCGATGGTGAAGGTGATGTTGGGATGCTGCTTGAGGAAGGCGGCGTCGGCCTGGAGGGCGGCGCGGGCGTCGTCGCGGACGTTGTATTTGTCGTAGTCGAAGAAGGCGTCGCGCATGCTCTGGTTGAAGAGCTGCTCTTCGGTGGCCGAGGGCGGGGGCGGCGCCGGGGCCGCGGTCACGGTGACGCGCGCCGTGGCTTGCTGCGTGCCTCCCGGACCCTTGGCGGTCAGGGTGTAGGTGGTGGAAGCGCCGGGGGTGACGCTCTGCGAGCCGTTGGCATCCACCTTGCCCAGGCCGGTGATGTCCACGTCGGTGGCGTTCTCGGTGCGCCAGGTCAGGGTGGTGGACTGCCCCTGCTGGATGCTGTCGGGGTTGGCCGTCAGCGACGCGGTGGGCGCGGGCGGCGGCGGGGGCGGGGGCGCGGGCGGCGGCACTTCCTTCTTGCCGCAACCGCCCAGCAGCAGGATCAGTGCCAGCCCGGAAACCAGTGTGAACCACTTCAGCGTGCTCTGCTTCACCGTATCCTCCGATTTGTTGCGGGATATCCCGTCGTGAGTGCCGTGTGACTGCGGAAGTCCGATATTATCGTCGCACGATACGGTACAACCGGCGAAAGCGCGAATGCAAGTCATTTAGCTCCCCAGTTGGGCTGCGTGTTACTCCCTCCACGGGTGAGTTGCTGCTGGTGGGTGCCGTCGGCCAGCATCATCCAGATCTGGTCGCCGCCGGCGCGGCTGGATTGGAAGACGATGTGCCGTCCGTCCGGCGACCACGAGGGAAAGTCGTTGTTTCCGGCCTCATGCGTGAGCTGCACCCACTTCCGGGTGACCACGTCGAGCAGGTAGATGTCCTGCCGCCCGGGCTCGCCCGGGCCATACTTTCGGTTCCATGCAAAAGTAAGGAACTGCCCGTTGGGGGACCAGGAGGGCGAGACGGCGTAGCCCTGGTCGGTGATGCGCTGCACGTTGGTGCCGTCGGCGTCCATGATGTAGATCTCGGGCAGGCCGTTGCGCCCGCTCACCCAGGCGATCTGGGCGTTGGTCTTGGGGTTCCAGCAGGGCGCGACGTCGGGGCCGCGGTAGGCGGTGAGGCGCTTCAGGTTGGCCCCGCTGGCGTCGATGACGTAGATCTCCGGGTCGCCGGGCATGGAGGAGGAGAAGGCCAGCTTGCCGCCGTCGCTCGACCAGGCGGGCGAGATGTTGGTGCCCTTGAAGCGCGGGAAGCTCACCAGCCTTCCCAGCTCCAGCGAGTACATGAGGATGTCGGGGTTGCTGTACTTGTAGGAAGTGAAGGCCAGGCGGGAGCCGTCGGGCGAGACGCGGGGCGAGAGCGTGATGCTGTCCAGGTGGGTGACCTGCTTCTGGTTCTGGCCGTCGTAGTCCATCACCCAGGCTTCCTTGTGGCCGCTGCGGTTGCTGATGAAGAAGATCCTGCTCTCGGCGATGCCGGGAATGCCGCCGCCCAGGCGGAGGATGATCTCGTCGGCGAAGCGGTGGGCGATGAGGCGGGCATGGTCCACCGTGGCCGCCTCCTTGTACTGCTTGCCCAGCACCACCGGGGAGGCCGGGTTCTTCACATCCGCCAGCCAGCCCTGCACCAGCACATCCTTGTCGAAGACGCCCAGGCTGCCGAAGGCCACCATGCCGGCGTTGGGCGGGGGATTGCCCCAGGCGTCCAGCTTCAGTTCCTGGGGCGCGCCCGGCACCTGCAGCGGGTAGAAGCTCTTCGACACCAGCTCGAAGATGCCGGCGTTGTCCAGGTCGTTCCACAGGGTGTCGTTGAAGACCTTCATCAATTCGGGGGTGTTGGCCTGGGTGGAGGAAGGCTTGAAGTCGGGGACGGCCAGGCGGACCTTCTCCACCCCCAGCCCGGTGCCGGTGCGGATCCAGTCTTCCTGGGAAAAGGCGGAGAGGGAGAGGAATGCGCAGCTTGCCAGGAATGCGAACAGCAGAAGAGCCCGAGTCGCTTTCATCGTTTCACCGTCCTCTGCTCGAGTTGCTTCATCGGCGGTAGTCGAACCAGAACTCCACCGAGACCCGGCTGCCGCCGTAGTCGGAGGGCAGCGGTCCGAAGGTGTCGATGCGCTGCAGCGCGCGCGTGGCCGAGAGGTCGAGCGACGGCACGCCGCTGGACTGCTCGACCTGGATGTTGGTGGGCTCGCCGTTGCGCAGGATGTCGAAGGTGATGTAGACGCGGCGGGCCGAGGTGATGCTGGGGTCCACCTCGTACTTCAGCCAGTTCTCCGAGACCTTGCGGCGCACCACGTCCACGTACCAGCCGTAGCGGCTGCCGAAGTCGCCGCCGCCGCCGGTCATGCTGAACCCGCCCTTGGCATTGGGAGTGCTGAAGACCCCGTAGGGCCCGCTGACCGGTCCGCCCTGCCCGAAGGGGACCACGTTGGAGGGCTGGGGGGGCGTCTGCGGGCGGGGCTTCTCGCGGGTGACGGTGCGCTCCGGCTTGGCGGGGGTGGCGCGCTCGGGGATAGCGATGGCCTCGGGCGCGGGCGTCTCCGCCGCCTGCGGCAGCGACTGGGAGACGCCCCGGGATTCGTTGGCCAGGACGTTCTCGGTGACGGCGGCGCTGGCAGGCAGGGGCACGGTGACGCTGGAGACCAGGGTGGCGCTCATGGCGCCGTCGCCGCCTCCGCCGCCGCCCCAGGATTCCCCGACCCGCCATCCCACGGCGTTATAGGCCACGATGGCGACGAAGAGCAGCCCGTGCAGCAGCGCCGAGAGCGCCAGGGGGCGCTTCCAGGGGCCGTGCTCGAGATAGATGTCAGCGCGGGCTGCCATGGGGCTGCAAGGGCTGCGTCACGATGCTCACGTTGGTGATGCCTGCCTGCTTCACCGCATCCATCACGGTGGCGAAGGCGCCGAAGGGGACCTCCTCGTCGGCGCGCAGGAAGATGGACTGGTGCTCGGGGTCGCGGACCTTCTGCCGCAGCTTGGCGGCGATCTGGTTGATGTTGACCGGCTCGTTGCCCAGGAAGACGCGCTGCTGCCGGTCGATGGTGATGACCAGGCGCTCCTCCGTGATCTCCTTCACGGTGCGCGTCTTGGGCACCTCCACCTCGATGCCCGACTGCAGGATGGGAGCGGTGAGCATGAAGATGATGAGCAGCACCAGCACCACGTCCACCAGGGGAGTGATGTTGATGTCGGAGAGCGAGGTCTGGGTGCGGCCTTGCGCGTTGGTGAAGGCCATCTAGCGGCCTCCTGGAGCGGGCGGCGCCTCCTGGGTGCGCTCCACCGCATTGAGGAACTCGAGCGCGAAGTCGTCCATGCGCGCCCCGAACTCGCGGATGTGGTTCTGCAGGAGGTTGTAGGCGATGACCGCGGGGATGGCGGCGGCCAGGCCGGCGGCGGTCGTGATCAAGGCCTCGGAGATGCCGGGGGCCACGGCGCGCAGGGTGGCGGCGCCGGCCGTGCCCAGGCCGTGGAAGGCGTCGATGATCCCCCACACCGTCCCGAACAGCCCGATGAAGGGCGTCACCGCGCCGGTGATGGCCAGCCAGGGCAGGGAGCGCTCCATGCGGGTGAGTTCTTCGGAGGCGGCGATCTGGGTGGCGCGCTGCACGGCGGTGAGGTTGCGCACCGTGCCGTGGGGATTGGCGCCCTGGCGCCGTACCTCCTGCCAGCCGCCCTCGAAGACCGCGACCAGGGGGCTGGGCTTGAACTGCTCACTCACAGCGGAGAAGTCCTGCAGGCGCATCATCTTGCGGAAGGCGCGCATGAAGCGGCCGCTCTGCCGTCGTGCCCGGCGGAAGTAGCCCCACTTCGACAAGATGATGGCCCAGGAGAGAAGGCTGAAGGCCAGCAGGATGAGCAGGACGACCTGGGCGACCAGGCCGCTCTGCAACACGAGACGGACGACTTCATCCCCGACGGCGAAGGCGAAAAGCGAGAAGGTTGGCAT
>DATIWW010000040.1:0-7519 GCA_035519175.1 Terriglobales bacterium | reverse complement strand
GGCGGTCGCGCTCCGCGAGGAGCAAGAACTGCCGGGTAAACACTGCGCCACTGGCGCCGGTCATGGCTACGGTGAGGGTCCTGGGTTCCGCAAGGGGCACGGGAGCGTCCTAGAAGAAGAGATAACCGAGGCGATGAGCATAGGAGGCGCGCCCATCGCCGTCAAGGATCCCACTCCGGCCAGCGCACCGTTCTTCCCCGAGCACAACATGGCGACTGCTACCACTCTGCGCTTGCGCCGCAGTGCGGCCGAACGCCATGCCCTCGCGGGCGTGGAGCGGGACATCCGCGTCCACGACCCCAACGGGCGCCAGAAGTATCTGCGCGACTACCACCAGGCCTATCTCTCCTACCAGTCGGTGCTCAGCCGGGAAGAGGTATTCGAGGAGCTGGGTGCGGCAGATGTCGTGCTCATCGCCGACTACCACGCCCTGCCCGCCTCGCAGCGCTTCGCCGCCGAGGTGGTGGAGCGGCTCGGCCGGGAGCCGGGGCGCCCGGTGGTACTGGGAGTGGAATGTGTGCTGGCCCGCGACCAGCATCTGCTGGAGCGCTGGCGGCGCCGGCAGATCTCGGGGGAGGAGCTGCGGCTGCGGCTCCGCTACGACGCGCAGTGGGGCTACGAGTGGGCTCCGGCGGAGGCCCTGCTGGAGGCGGCGCGGGCGCACGCCGCCGGCATCGCGGGCCTGGACTGCCTGCCCCGCCACGACCTGCGGCGGGTGAACCTGCGCGATCGCCACGCCGCCGCCCGCATCGACGATCTGCGCGAGCGCGATCCGCGGGCCCGGGTGGTGGCGCTGTTCGGGGAATCGCACCTGGCCCCCAACCACATCCCCCGCTGGCTGCGGCAGCGCCGCCCTCAGGACCGCGTCCTCACCGTCCTGCAGAACGTGGACGCGCTCTACTGGCAGGCGGCCGGCGAGCCCGGGCGGGTGGAGGCGGTGCGCGTCCAGGAGGACGTGTTCTGCGTCCTGGCCGCCAGCCCCCTGGAGAAATACGAGAGCTATCGCATGTGCATCGAGCGCTGGCGGCAGGCGCCCACCGCGGCCCCCGATCCCGCGCCCACCCTCTACAACCTGATCGAGGCCTTGCTGCGTTTCCTGCACGTCAACCCGTACTCGCCTCACAACGGCACCCAGCCGCGCTACCTGGTGGACCTGCTGCCCGAAGTGCACGCCCGGGCGGAGTGGGAGCCGCTGCGCAAGCTGCTGGCACGCCAGGGAGCGAGGCTGGAGGAGGCGCAGACGGTGCTGGCGGCCATCCGCGAGCGCGGCGGCGGCTACCTGCCGCGCCTGAATGCCATCTTCCTGCATCGGTTCGAGATGGCGGGTGGCGCGGAGGAGGCGGCGCGCTTCGTCCACGCCGCCTGCCGGGGGAAGGCCGGCAGCAACGGCCACGGGCGTCCGCCGGGCTCGGCCGCGGATATCTTCTTCACCCGGGTGCTGGAGGAGGCGCTGGCCTACCTGGGCTCGCGCGTGCTCTATCCGGCGCGACCGGGAGTGCGCCGCGAGGAGCTGCAGACCTTGCGCGCGCGGCCGGAGCCGCTGCTCCAACTCACCGGCGAGGCCCTGGGCTTCGCCGCGCAGCAGCTCGGGCAGATGCTGGGCACGGAACTCTACGACGCCTACCTGGAAGCGCGCCTCTCTCGCCGCTTCCTCCGCTCCCTCTACTTCCGTTCCCTCGACCCGCCGGGTGCGGCGCGCACTCTCTACTTCCAACTGCTGAGCAGGCTGGGGAGCTAGTACTCAGGACTCGGTACTCAGTACTCAGGGAGCCGGCGCGTGCCGTGATAACCTGACTGGCTGAATGCTGACGGCTGAGTGCTGACGGCTTTCCCCGTGAAGCCCGAATCCATCAAGCAGCTCTTCGACCAGGTGCGGCGGGGCAAACTGAGCCCCGACCAGGCGCTGGCGCGCCTGCGCCATCTGCCCTTCGAGGACCTGGGTTTCGCCAAGGTGGACCACCACCGGGTGCTGCGCGCGGGCATGCCCGAGGTGGTGCTGGCACAGGGCAAGAGCGCGGCCCAGGTGGCGGGCATCTTCGCGCGGCTGGCGCGGCAGGGATCGAACGTGCTGGCCACCCGAGCCTCGAAAGAGCAGTTCCGGGCGGTGCGGCGGCGGGTGCGGCGAGCGGAGTATCGCGAATTGGCGCGCGCCATCGTCCTCATCCAGGACCACAAGCAATACGGCAAAGGGAAGATCGCGGTGGTCTCGGCGGGGACCGGCGACATCCCGGTGGCCGAGGAAGCGGTGGTCACCGCCGAGGTCATGGGCAATGAGGTGGAGCACTTCTATGACGTGGGCGTGGCGGGCATCCATCGCCTGCTGGCCCACCGCCGGGCGCTGATTGAGGCGCGGGTGGTGATCGTCTGCGCCGGCATGGAGGGAGCGCTGCCCAGCGTGGTCGGGGGGCTGGTGGGGGCGCCGGTGATCGCCGTGCCCACCAGCGTGGGCTACGGGGCGTCGTTCGAAGGGCTGGCAGCGCTGCTGGGCATGCTGAACTCCTGCGCCTCCAACGTCAGCGTGGTCAATATCGACAACGGCTTCGGGGCGGGTTACGTGGCCTCGATGATCAACCGGCTATGAGGCGGCGGAAGGGAGGCCAGGGCCGGCAGACCCGATCGCTCCCGATCCTGACGACCCGCCGGCCGGACCTTCACCTTTACTCCATGTTGCAACGGGAGTTTATTCGGCGTGAACGGCGACCCTAGCTCGAACCGATTTCCAGCTTGACATTTAGTCGTTGTAACGCCTATAGTCTCGCACGTGCCGGGAAAGCACAAAGACGAGCCTGCAACGAAAGCGGCCATCCCCTTCACCAGCTTGGAGGAGGAGGTCTTCACCAACCTGCAGCGCACCGCCGATGAACTGATGCGCTCGGTCTCCGACCTGCTGAAGCCGGTGGGCCTTTCGCCCACGCAGTACAACGTACTGCGCATCCTGCGGGCGGCGGGACCCAAGGGCCTGGCCTGCGGCGAGGTGGCGGAGCGCATGATCACACGCGATCCTGACGTCACCCGCCTGCTCGACCGGCTGGAGAAACGCGCTCTGGTGGGGCGCCGCCGCGAGGACCACGACCGCCGCGTCATCCTTACCCGCATCACCCCCCAGGGCCTGGAGATCCTGCACAAACTCGACGAACTCATTCCCCGCCTGCACCAGCTCCAACTGGGGCACATGACCGAAGAGGGCCTGCGGCTGATGAATGAACTGCTGGAAGCCGCCCGCGGAGCCGTCACGTAGGGCAGCCGCCTATTAATATGTTAGAACGACTGTCGTGTAGACGATAACATTCAAATGCACCGCATCCCCTGGAGTTAGTGGAAGATAGCCACTTGCCGGCGGTCGGGGGCCGGAAGATATTCTGCAACAAAGCCTGCCCCCGCGAATCTCTTCTCCCAGGAGCGGACGCGTGCATGAACTGATGGACTTCCTGGTGGCCAACGGCTACCTGGTTCTTTTCCTGTGGGTGCTGGGGGAGCAGGCGGGGCTGCCGGTGCCCGCGGCCCCGCTGCTGCTGGCGGCGGGGGCGCTCATCGGGATGGGCAAGCTGAGTGCGGCCGCGGTGGTCTTGCTCTCTACTCTGGCCGCGGTGGCCGCCGACCTGCTGTGGTTCCGGCTGGGACGCCGGCGCGGCGCCAAGGTCCTGAACTTCCTGTGCAAGGTCTCGCTGGAACCCGACTCCTGCGTGCGCACGACCCAGAGCCGCATCGCCAAGAGCGGGCCGCGCTCCCTGCTGCTGGCCAAGTTCATCCCCGGTTTGAGCACCGCCGCCCCGCCCCTGGCGGGAGCCGGAGGCATGAGCCTGGCGCGCTTCCTGCTCTTCGACTTCCTGGGATCGCTGCTGTGGGTGGGCTCGTTCGTGCTGCTGGGCTTCGCCTTCAGCCACCAGTTGGAGTTGCTGGCCGCTTACAGCGCCCGGCTGGGGGCCTGGCTGCTGGTGTTGCTGCTGGCGGCCCTGGCGGCCTTCCTGTGGCGCAAGTACGGGCAGCGGCGGCGCTTCGTGAAGGACCTGGCGGTCGCCCGCATCCCGGCGGAGGAGCTGAAGGCGCGGCTGGAGGCGGGAGATGCGGTGACCATCGTGGACCTGCGCCATCCCCTGGACTGGCTGACCGACCCCCGCACCCTGCCGGGGGCGCTGCGCATGAAACCGGACGAGATCGAGGAGCGCCACCAGGAGATCCCGCGCGACCGCGAGATCATCCTCTACTGCACCTGACCCAACGAGGCGACCAGCGCCCGGGTGGCGCTGAAGCTGAGAGCCAAGGGCATCAAGCAGGTGCGCCCGCTGGCCGGAGGCTTCTTCGGCTGGCGCGACAAGGGCTATCCCCTGTACCTGGATCCCGCGCTGGAAGTGCCCCAGGGGCCGCGGTAGCTGGCGGCCGCAGTCGCCGGTCGCCAGTAGCCGGTCGCCAGAAAGGACGTCAGACGTCAGCAGGCCGAGGGGCGGAAGCGCTGCCTTGTCGGGTCTTTCTGCCGCCCCTGAAGGGGCGAGAAGAAGCAAAAGGTCGCGTTCTCGGCACGCCTAAAGGCGTGCCCTGATACGAGACTCTTCACCACCCCCGTGGGCAAACCCTCTTCGTGCCGGCAGGCTTCGTGCCGCAGGCTTCTTTCGTATCAGGGCACGGCTTCATCCAGATTGCCTCCCGCGGCGCGGGAGCCGGGTCACAGTACCCTTCGCTTCGTCCCCGAACACCCGGGCGAAGATCTTGTCCACGTTGCGGAGTTGGCGCTTGAGATCGAAGGCGCGCTCCAACTGGCGGCGGGAGAGGCGGCGGGTGATGGCCTTGTCCTTCAGCACCAACTGGCGGAAGTTCAGTCCCTGCTTCCACGCCCGCATGGCGTGGTGCTGGACCAGGCGGTAGGCCTGCTCGCGCAGCATGCCGGCCTCGGCCAGGTCGAGCAGCAGTTGCCCGCTGAAGACCAGCCCGCCGGTGCTCTCCAGGTTCTCTTTCATGCGGCGGGGATAGACCACCAGGGTATCGATGAGGTTCGCGGTCTTGGCCAGCATGTAGTCCACGAGGATGGTGGAGTCGGGCAGGATGACGCGCTCGACCGAGGAATGCGAGATGTCGCGCTCGTGCCACAGGGCGACGTTCTCCAGCGCGGCCTGGGCGTTGGAGCGCACCACGCGGGCCAGCCCGGAGATCTGCTCGCAGGTCACGGGATTGCGCTTGTGGGGCATGGCGCTCGAGCCCTTCTGCTTCTCCGAGAAGAACTCCTCGGCTTCCCGGACCTCGGTGCGCTGCAGGTGGCGGACCTCGGTGGCGATCTTGTCCAGGCTGGAGGCGATGACCGCCAGGGTGGCCAGGTAGGCGGCGTGGCGGTCGCGCTGGATGACCTGGGAGGAGATCGAGTCCACCTCCAGGCCCAGGCGGACGCAGATCTTCTGCTCCAGCTCGGGCTCGAGGTGGGCGCAATTCCCCACCGCGCCCGAGAGCTTGCCGACGCGCATGTCCTCGGCGGCGCGCTCCAGGCGGGCGAGGTTGCGCCCGCTCTCGGCGTACCAGTTGGCCAGCTTGAGGCCGAAGGTGATGGGCTCGGCGTGGATGCCGTGGGTGCGGCCGATCATGGGAGTGTGCTGGAACTCGCGGGCGCGGCGGGCGAGCACCTCGCGCACCCGCTCCAGCCCCTGGCGCAGCAGGGCGCTGGCGGCCTTGACCTGCAGGGCCTGGGCGGTGTCGACCACGTCGTTGGAGGTCAGGCCGAAGTGCAGCCAGCGGGAGTGAGAGCCGACCTTCTCGGCCACGGCGGTGGTGAAGGCGATGACGTCGTGCTTGACCTCGGCCTCGATCTCCTGGATGCGGCGCAGGTCGAAGCCGCCTTTCTGGCGGATGGCGGCGGCGGCTTCGGCGGGGACCAGGCCGGCCTCGGCCAGGGTCTCGCTGGCCGCGATCTCCACCTCCAGCCAGGCGCGGAACTTCGACTCGTCGCTCCAGATGCGGCCCATGTCGGGGCGGGTGTAGCGCGGAATCACGGTCGGCGGCCTCCTCCCGGGGAAAGCAGCATTGTAAATGAGGACCTGGAAGGACCGGGCCGCGTTTCTGGGGCGCCGGGCGGCCGGGCCCTGGGCCGGAGGCCGCAGTCCCAAGGCCCTTGACCCGGAAGGAGGGCAGCGTTACGATATTATCGTAGAGCGACATAACACCGCATGCCGCGCAGAAGCACCATCTCGAGCCGCGAATACCAGGCGCGGGCGGAGTTCCGCTACCAGATCCGGCGTTTCCTGCGGCTGAGCGAGCAGGAAGCGCGGGCCGCAGGCCTGGAGCCGCAGCAGCACCAGATGCTGGTGGCGCTCAAGGGCCTGCCCCAGGGCTCCCAGCCCACCATCGGCGAGCTGGCCAACCGCATGCTGATACAGCATCACAGCGCGGTGGAGCTGGTGGACCGGCTGGCGCAGCGCGGCATGGTGAAGCGCGCGCGCCGCGGGCCCGACCGCCGCCGCGTGTACCTGACGCTCACGCCCAAAGGGGAGAAGGTGCTGGCCCGGCTCTCACTGCGCCTGCGCGGGGAGCTGCAGTCGGCCGGCCGCGCGCTGCTACGGGCGCTCGAGCCGCTGCTGCGCCCGTCCGGCAACGGGCGCCGCCGCAGCCCCGCGCGCCGCCGCGTGTAAGGCACCTCCGCCCGGCCCCTCCGAGCTGAAGCCCAGGGCGGAAGGACGTCCGGCGAGAAATATCGTGGAGCGAGATAAATCGATGACCGAAGCCGCTACCGCATCCTCTCGCACCCCCGGCCCGCCTGCCCCGCCCGCCTCCTTCCGCGTGCTCCTGATGTCGGTGCTGGCGGGCGGCATCGGAGTGCTGGCCGGGGGCATCGCCTACGTCCTGCTGCGCCTGATCGGGTTCTTCACCAATCTGGCCTTCTACCACCGGCTCTCCTTCAGCTTCGTCAGCCCGCGAGTGGAGAGCCTGGGGCTGTGGGTGATCTTCATCCCGGTGGTGGGCGGGATCATCGTGGGCTTCATGGCCAAGTACGGCTCGCCCAAGATCAAAGGGCACGGCATCCCCGAGGCCATGGAAGCCGTGCTCATCAGCCGCAGCAAGATCGAGCCCAAGGTGGCCCTGCTGAAGCCGCTCTCGGCGGCCATCGCCATCGGCACCGGAGGGCCCTTCGGAGCGGAAGGACCCATCATCCAGACCGGCGGGGCGGTGGGCTCGCTGGTGGGACAGCTCTTCCACGTGACCGCGGCGGAGCGCAAGGTGCTGCTGGCCTGCGGCGCGGCGGCGGGTATGGCCGCCACCTTCAGCACCCCCATCGCGGGAGTGATCCTGGCCATCGAGCTGCTGCTCTTCGAATTCAAGTCGCGCTCCTTCATCCCGCTGGTGATCGCGGCCACGCTGGCCACCAGCGTGCGCCTCAAGCTGCTGGGCGCCGGGGCGATGTTCACCGTCAAGACCATGGACTTCGGCCTGCCCCACGCCCTGCCGTACTACCTGGTGCTGGGGGTGATCTGCGGGCTGGCCGCGGTGGGCTTCAGCAAGCTGCTGTACTGGGTGGAGGACCTCTTCGACCTGCTGCCCATCA
>DATIWW010000039.1:0-4989 GCA_035519175.1 Terriglobales bacterium | reverse complement strand
GCACTGGCACGGCGCCACCGTCCTGCGCCGCGGCTCCCGCACCGACACGGTGGAACTGTTCCCCGCCACCACCGAGGTGGTCGACATGCGCCCCGACGACGTCGGGACCTGGATGTTCCACTGCCACGTCGCCGACCACATGAGCGCGGGGATGATGACCCGCTACACCGTGGAACCGTCGACCCGTTCCAATTGAGACGTACGCCGGAGATCCGGGACACAATACGCAACTCACCATGCCAACTGACTTGGCACGGGGGGTTGCGTTATGTGTCCCCGATCTCCGACTAGAGTCCCAAGTAGGCGCTGCGGATCTTCGGGTCGTTGCGCAGCTCCTCGGCCGTGCCCTGCAGCTTCACCTGGCCGGTCTCGATCACGTACCCCCGGGTGGCGATCTCCAGCGCCGCCGCCAGGTTCTGCTCCACCAGGAGGATGGTCATTCCCGACTCGTGCAGGTGGCGGATCACCTCGAACACCTGGTCCACCACGATGGGCGCCAGCCCCAGAGAAGGCTCGTCGAGCAAGAGCAGGGTGGGCTCCGACATCAGCGCCCGGCCGATGGCGCACATCTGCTGCTCGCCGCCGGAGAGGCTGCCGGCCATCTGCGACTTGCGCTCCAGGAGGCGGGGAAAGAGATGGTGGACGCGGTCGAGGTTCTCTTTCACCCGCGCCCGCGCCTTGCCGTGGTAGGCGCCCAGCTCCAGGTTCTCCCGGACGGTGAGCTGGGGCCAGAGCTCGCGCCCTTCCGGCACCTGGGCGATGCCCATCCCCGCCCGGTCGGCCGGCGGGGTGGCGGAGAGCGACTGCCCCTTGAAGAAGACGTCGCCATTGCGCGGGCGCACCACCCCGCCGACGCAGCGCAGGGTGGTGGTCTTGCCCGCGCCGTTGCTGCCCAGCAGGGTGACGATCTCCTTCTCCTGCACGTTGAGGGAGAGGGAGAAGAGCACCTGCACGTCGCCGTACCCGGCGTCGATCCCGCGCACCTCAAGCATGCTTCTTCCCCAGGTACGCCTCCACCACCGCCGGGTTCTGCACCACCTCCTGCGGCGAGCCGGAGGCGATCAGCTTGCCCGCCTCCAGCACCGCCACGTGCTCGCAGAGGCTCATCACCGCCGCCATCACGTGCTCGGTCATGAGAATGGAGATCTTCCGCTCGTCGCGGATGCGCCGGATCAGGGCCACCATCTCCTGCGCTTCCTTGGGGTTGACGCCGGCGATCACCTCGTCGAGCAAAAGCGCCCTGGGGTTGCAGGAGAGGGCGCGCGCCATCTCCAGCTTCTTCCGCCCCGCCAGGGTGAGCCCCCCGGGATACTCGTGGCGCCGCTTGTCCAGCCCCACGAACTGCAGCATCTCCCGGGCCAGCTCGCGCGAGCCGGCGTCGGCGCGCCCGGAGCACTGCGCCGCCGCCACCGTGCAGTTCTCCACCAGGGTGAGGTTTCCGAAGGGCCGGACGATCTGGTGGGTGCGCACCACCCCCGTCCGGGCGATCTGGAACCCGGGCATCCCGGTCACCTCCCGGTCCTCCACGAAGATCTGGCCGGAGGTGGGCGGGATGGAGCCGGCCAGCATGGCGAAGCAGGTGCTCTTGCCCGCGCCGTTGGGGCCGATCAGCCCGAGGATCTGGCCCTGCTGCAGCGAGATGGAGACGTCGTCGTTGGCCTTGAGGCCGCCGAAGCGCTTGGAGAGCCGTTCCGCCCGCAACACCGCGCCCATCAGTCCTCCGCCGCCATGCCGGTGACCGCCAGGTCCGGCCGCCGCCGGCGCACCAGGCGGAGGAAGAGGCCGGTGATCCCCAAGGGCTCGAAGAGGATCACCAGCACCAGCAAGGTGCCGTAGAGGCCCAGGTAGAGCTGGGGGTAGGAGGCGATCAGGTACTCCTTCACCAGGATGAAGATCACCGCCCCCAGCGCCGGCCCGAGGATGGTGCCGATGCCGCCGATCACCCCCATCAGCACCCAGGAGATGGAACGGTCGAAGCCGAACATGTCGCCGGGCTCGATGTAGCTGAAGTACGAGGCGTAGAAGGCGCCGCAGATCCCGATGGTCAGGCCGGAGAGGAAGAGCACCCAGTCTTGAAGGCGGGTGGCGCTCACCCCCACGTCGCTGGCCGCGTCCACGTCGCTCTTGATGGCGAGGAGCGACAGCCCCATGGGCGAGCGTCGCAGCGCGTACGAGGCCGCCACCGCCAGGGCGGCCAGGGCGATCCCGTACCAGTAGAGCTCGTACTTGAGGTTCGAGCGCATGGGCAGGGAGAGCCCCGAGGAGCCGCCGGTGAACCAGTCCCAGTAGGTGCAGACCAGGCGGGTGGCCTCGCCCACCCCGATGGTGGCGATGGAGAAGTAGGGCCCGCGCAGCCGCAGGGTGGGATGGCCCCAGATCAGGGAGAAGGCGCCCGCCGCCACCCCGCCGATGGCCCAGGAAACGAGCATGGGAAAGCGGAGCTGGAGCTGGAGCTGGGCGGCCACGAATCCGCCCACGCCGAACATGGCGGCGTGGCCGAAGCTCACCTGCCCCAGGTAGCCGCCCAGCCAGTTCCAGGCGAGCGCGGCGGCCACGCCCACGAAGGTGAGGGTGAGCAGGTTGTGCCAGTAGACGGCCCCGTTCAAGAGCGGCACCAGGGCCAGCACCACGCAGGCGGCGAGCAGGCCGATCGCCGCGCGAGGGCGCACCCAGGCGGGCAGCGGCACCTTCATCCCAGCACACGCTGGCCGAACAGACCCCCGGGGCGGACCACCAGCACGACGACCAGGAGCACGAAGCCCACCGCGGCGGTGAGGTAGGCGGGGATGACGAGGATGGCGAACACCTCCACCACCGCCAGGATCAGGGCGGCGATGGCGGTGCCGGCCACGCTCCCCAGCCCCCCCAGCACCACCACCACGAAGGACTTGAGCAACTCGGCGGCCCCGAAAGTGGGGTTGAAGGGAAAGAGCGTGGACCCGAGCAGGCCGGCGGCCGAGGCCAGCGCCGTGCCCAGGCCGAAGGTGAGCCCGTAGATCCGCTCCACCGGGATGCCCACCAGCGTGCAGCTGTCCGGGTTCTGCGCCACCGCCCGGATGGCCTTGCCCATGTACGTGCGCGTGAGCAGCAGGTGGAGGAAGACGAGGATGAGGATGGCCACCCCGAAGACCGCGATCCGGTTCACCGACACCAGGGCGCTGCCGATCCCCACCGCCAGGGTGGAGTAGGAGGTGCGCAAGGTGTGGTCGTTGCCGGTGAAGATCAGGTAGGCGGCGTTGCGCAGGATCAGCCAGACCCCGAAGAGGAGCAAGAGCGACTGCACCCCGCCGGCCGCGCCGCGGGGCAGCCGGCGCACCAAGAGGCGGTAGGTGAAGATCCCCACGAAGAAGGCGACCACCGAGACCAGCGCCAAGGAGAGGTAGGGATCGAGGCCGAGGGCCGCGTGCAGCCACCAGGCGGCGTAGGCCCCGGCCATGATCATCCCCCCGTGGTTCAGGTTGACGATGCGCAGCACGCCGTAGATCAGCCCCAGGCCGTAGGCCATGGTGGCGTAGAGCCCGGCGAGCAGCACCGAGGCGATCACCAGCTCGGCGAACCGTTCCACGTCACTTTCCGCAGTTCGGATTCGGCGCGATCCCCTTGGCGGTGGCGGAATCCTGTGGAGCGACGATGGGCGAGGACCCGTCGGGCATGTTCTGCTGCACCACGAACGGGGCGTGCGACTGCTGCCCGAACTCCGCCGGGAAGGTCAGCTCGCCGCCGGGGAGGATGGAGGTCATCTTCAGGGCCGCCAGCTTCTCCTTCACCGCGTTGCGGTCCAGGGAGCCCGCCTGCTCGATGGCGCGGAAGAGGGCCCGCGCCGTCTCGTAGCCCAGCGCCTGGTACCACTCGGGCACCCGGTTCTGGTGCTTGGCCTTGAAGAGGTCGACGAACTTCTTCGCCTCCGGGTTCTTGTCGGCGAGCAGCGGGCTCCACCACACCGCGCTGAGCACGTACTCCACGTTCTTCTTCCCCAGCGCCTCGGCGGCCTGCTTCTCGCTCCCGCGCGCCCCGTAGCTGAGCACCTTGTTGCACAGGCCGGCGGTGACGTACTGGCGCTGCATGGTGATGTAGTCGGGCAGGTGGGCGTCGGCGAGGAAGAGGTCGGCCTTGGCCGCCTTCACCTGCCCGAGCAGGGCGCTGAAGTCCTTGCCGCCCAGCTCGAACGACTCGTCCACCAGCACCTTGTAGGTCTTGGTCTTGTCGGCCCACTCGGTGACCCCCTTGCGGAAGTCCTTGCCGTGGGAGGTGTTCTCCCAGAGCAGGGCGATAGTGGCCGGCTTGGGGAGATGTCCGCCCTGCTGCTCGGCGTCCACCCACTTCATGATCGATTCCGCCAGCAGCTCGACCGGCGCCAGGAGGCCGAACACCCACTTGTAGCCGCGCTTGTAGATGGCGGTGGCCGCGCCGCCCCCGTTCACGTAGGGGATGTTGTTCTGCTCGGCCACCACGCTCTGCGCTTCCACCAGATTCGTGGCGTACGTGCCGAGGAGGAAGCTCACCTTGTCGCTGTTGATCAGCCGGTCGGCCAGGGAGGCGGCGGTGGCCTGGGCGCTGGTGTCGTCGAGCAGGGTGAGGCGCACGGGCATCTTCTTGCCCCCGACGGAGATGCCGCCGGCCTGGTTGGCCTCCTCGAACGCCAGCTCGTAGCCTTCCTTGTAGAAGCCGCCGATGCGCGCTTCCCCACCGGTGAGAGGGAGGGTGGCGCCGATGAGGATCTCGTTTCCTGAAGGAGCCGCCGCGCCGCCGGAAGCGGTTTGGGCCGGCTGCTTCTGTTCGGGGGAGGACTGCTTGCACGCGCCGAGCAGAAGCGCGCAGAGGGCAAGTACGCGGGTGGCAGTTCGCATGGCGCGATACCCAAACCACTTCTGTCCGAGATGTTCAAGATGGAGAGACTACGTCTACGCCGCGGGCGGAAGCGGACGGTTTGTGCTCAAAGCAAGATGACGCGAAGCATCCATGCTTGAGGCGGTTTACAGTCCATCGTCG
>DATIWW010000038.1:0-3323 GCA_035519175.1 Terriglobales bacterium | reverse complement strand
CAGGGCCACCCAGCTCTTCGTGCGAAACTTCCTGCCCGATGGCACTTTTCACGAGTGCCGGACCGGCCAAATACAATCCGGAACCCTCGGTCATGAGAAGCTTGTCGCATAGCACGGGTAAGTAGCCGCCGCCGGCCACGCAGTTGCCCATGATGGCGGCGATTTGCGCGAGGCCCATGGCGGAAATTACTGCGTTGTTGCGGAAGATGCGGCCGAAATCGTCTGTGTCGGGGAAGACGTCCTCCTGCAGCGGCAGGAAGACCCCGGCCGAGTCCACCAGGTAGATGGTGGGAATGCGGTTCTCGATGGCGATGTTCTGCGCCCGGATGACCTTCTTGGTGGTCATGGGGAAGAAGGCGCCCGCCTTCACCGTGGCGTCGTTCACGATGAGCATGAACAGGCGGCCGTGGATGCGCCCCAGCCCGGTGACTACGCCCGCCGCCGGCGCGCCGCCCCACTCCTCGTACATCCCCCAGGCGGCGTAGGCGCCCAGCTCGAAGAGTTCGGTGCCCGGGTCGAGCAGCAGGGCCAGGCGCTCGCGCCCGGTCAGCCGCCCCTTCTTGTGCTGGCTCTCGAGGGCGCCGGCGCCGCCGCCCTCGCTGATCTTCTCCTCCTGGTTGCGGACCTGCGCCACCAGCTCGGCCATGGCGCGCATGTTCTTCTCGAAGCGCACCGAGGTGGGATCCACCTTGGAGGCGAGCACGGAGGCGCTGGGATGTTTCGGGTCGGGCATGGGGGCTGCCGGGAAACCATCTACCCTACATCAGCGCGGAGAGCCGCGCAATCGCGGCGGCGCAGCCTAGTGGGCCGTAGCCCAGCGCAGCGCCAGTGCGTACGCCTCTCGGTCCGGGTCATCGGCCAGCTGGTCAACCAGGCCGATCCGGAGAGCTTCCTTGGCCGTAACCTTCTCCGCCGCGACCAGCATCTGGAGCGCGCGCCCTCTGCCGACCAGCCGCGGAAGCCGCTGCGTCCCGCCCCACCCTGTGATCAGGCCCAGGGCAGCTCCGCGGTGTCCGAAGACCGTGTGGGGATGGGCGATGCGGTAATCACAAGCCAGCGCCAGGTCCAGCCCGCCACCCATGCAGTAGCCGGTGATGGCTGCGTACACATTGGCTGGGTACGATTCAATCGCCCGCGTCAGGGCTTGGCCTAACTGGGCGAACTCGACCGCTTCGGCTCCGCTGAGATGGGCGACTTCGCTCAGATCAGCTCCGACCGAGAAGAGGCCATGACCAGAAATCACCAGAGGCATCGCTGGCAGACCCGGTTGTGCCGACGCTAGGTTCTCGATCTCTTCCCGCAGCGCGACGATCTTCGCGCGCGTGAGCCGGTTCATGCCATCCGGCGAAAAGAGCGTCAGGAACATCACCGGACCATCGTGACTGAGGCCGAACTCGATGGGTCGATCTCCCATGTCGTTGTCCGCCCTACTCCAGCCACCGCGCCACGTCGGTGCCGGCGTCGTCCAGCTCGAACTTGCCGACGCGGATGCCCTCGCCCACCAGTCGGCCAGTGGCGGGGTCGCGGGCCACGCGCGTCAGCCACTGCCGCCCGATGTCGTACTCGCCGGCGGTGAACCACTTCTGCGGAAGCACTTCCAGGGTCCCGTTGCCGGGCCGCAGCGCGAAGACAGCGCAGGCCGGCTCGTTCTTGCCGGTCCCGGCGTAGGAGCTGATGATCAGCAGCTCCTCCACCCCGCGCAATTCCTCCGGCACGGAGACGCTCTGGATCCCCGGGGGCAGGTCCCAGGGCAGCTCCATCTCCGCGAGCGGCGCGGTGGCGGAGTACACCCGCTCCAGCGACTTGTTGAACCAGCCGGCGACGTCGTGCAGGGGGAAGGCGGCCAGGGCGTCGAGCTCGAAGGCCAGCAGGCGGACGTAGCGGTGCTCGTTGCACCACAGCCCCAGGCGTCCCTGGGGCAGGAGGAAGGGCCAGCAGTAGTGATTGAGCGCCAGGCGGGTGCTGGCGGGCTCGTCGCGCGGGGCCAGCGTGACCAGCGAGGCGATGGCCTCCTGCTCGCCGTGATAGGTCCAGCGGTAGCGCCGCCCGGAGGCGCCCACGGGCTCGGGGAAGGTGCTCCAGTACCAGGGCGTAGGGCCGGTGGCTTGCTGGATGAGCTGCTGCTGGCGGATGGGGTCCTCGCGTCAGGTCGCGGGCACGCCGCGCGGCTTCACGTTCTTGCGGATGAACTCGATGATCTCGTCCATGGGCGTGCCCGGCTGGAAGACCGCGGCCACGCCCGCCCGCTTCAGGCCGGAGACGTCCACGTCGGGGATGATGCCGCCCACCAGCACCAGCACGTCGTCCATCTTGTTCTGGCGCAGCAACTCCATCAGGCGGGGCACGATGGCGTTGTGGGCGCCGCTGAGGATGGAGAGGCCGATCACGTCCACGTCCTCCTGCAGGGCGGCGCTGACCACCATCTCCGGGGTCTGGCGCAGGCCGGTGTAGATGACCTCCATGCCGGCGTCGCGCAGCGCCCGGGCGATGACCTTGGCGCCGCGGTCATGGCCGTCCAGGCCGGGCTTGGCCACCAGCACGCGGATCTTTCTCTCTTCAGGCATGGGGAGCCGTACCTAGGATATATCACCGCCGAGGGGATCGAGTAATTGGTAATCGGGAAATTGAGTAACTGAAGTCCGGCCCCCCGCCGGTCAACCGGACAATTACCCGATTACCCAATTCCCCGATTACTCAATCACCATCGGCGCTGCGCCACAGGTACCACGTGGCCAGCGAGCAGTGGGGATGCCAGGACTGCGCGATGCGCTCCACCTGCCGGGGCGTGGGCATAGTGCGCTTCTTGTAGAGCCTGCGGATGGCGTTGCAGACGCCGAAGTCGCCGGTGGGCAGCACGTCCGGCCGGCGCAGCGCGAAGAGCAGGAACATGTGCGCGCTCCACTCGCCGATGCCCTTCACCCGCGTGAGGTGAGCGATGACCTCGTGGTCGGGCATCTGCGGCAGGCGGGCGAAGTCCACCTTCCCCTTGCGGGTCTGCTGCGCCAGGTCGCGGATGTAGGAGAGCTTCTGCCGGGAGAGCCCGCAGGCGCGCATCTTCGGTGGCCGCAGCCGGAGGATGGAGGCGGGGGTGATCTTGCCGCCCGCGGCCTCCACCAGGCGGTTGTAGATGGTCGAGGCGGCCTTGCCGTTCAACTGCTGGAAGGCGATGGAGCGCACCAGGATCTCGAAGGTGGGCTCGCGGTACTGGATGCGCGGCGGGCCCACCCGCTCGATGAGCGCGGCCAGCACCGGGTCGGCGGACTTCAAATGGTTGACGGCTTCCTGCATGGGGTGATTGGATTCTCGGCCTGGGCCGAAGATTC
>DATIWW010000037.1:0-4192 GCA_035519175.1 Terriglobales bacterium | reverse complement strand
GATTGATCTCGAGGCGCATGCTCATCCCACCAGGGCCCCGAGCACGCCCGCCAGGACGCTCATCGACTCGCGCTCGCCGGAGAGACTGGTCCCCAGGTACCGGGAGGTCACCAGCGGCTCCACCGCGATGCCGGACTGGCTTTCGAGCGCGCGCGCGACCTGGTCCAGCAACGGAGTTCCCGCGAGCAGGATGCGCTCGATGGGAGCGCCGTAGGAGTCCTGGAAGAAGACCAGGGAGGGATGGATCTCGTCGGCCAGTTGCCGCCCGTCGATGGCGGTGCCGTGCGGATTCTCCAGGGTGCGCAGCAGGCGCAGCTCCTCCTGCTGCGCGATGGCGACGGTGATGCTTCCGGCATCCACCTTGGCGACCAAGATAGGGCGCCCGGCCTCCAGCGGTCCCAGTGCGGCCAGCATGGAGGGCATCACCACGCCCGGGTTGTAGCCGGCGTCGCGGAAGAGCCCCTCGTACTCCCCGATGACGGTGGCGGAAGCCACGGCGGCCACCACCTTCACCGTTCCATTGCTGCGCCGCGCCTGGAAGGACAGTTGGGCGCGTTCCACGTCAAAAGGCAGGGACTTGCGCAGGCGGAAACGCACCACGGCGGAGGCTTCGGAGGGGCGCTCCGGCAGGGTATCGAAGTCCAGCAGGAAGACGCGCGCGGCCGCGTCGGGAATGACCGCCACCAGATCGCGGGAGCCGCCGGCGACCGCCGCCAGAGTGTCGGCCAGCACCTGGCGGAGCGCCGCGGCATCGGCGACGTTGGCGGATGCCAGGCTGGGGATCACGGCGCCGCCGGGCAGCGGGCGCGTGCTGTAAAGCTCCAGGTAGTCGCGCTTCTCGGAGGCGCGGCCCGCGACCACGCGGTCGGAGAGGATCTCGCAGGCCAGCCGGGGCCGGGTTGTGGCAGTGGAGGTCATGCGGTCTCAGCGGGTGGCCTCGATGAAGGTCACCTTGTTGATCTCTTTGAGCGTGGTCACGCCCGCCTTGACCTTGTCGAGAGCGGACTCGCGCAGGAAGCGCATGCCTTCTTCGCGAGCGGCGCGGCGGATCTCGGAGGTCGGCTTCTTGGCCAGGATCATCTCCCGGACGCGGTCGCTCAGGTCCAGCAGTTCGTGGATGGCGGTGCGGCCACGGAAGCCGGTGCCGGCGCACTCCAGGCAGCCGTCGCCTTCGTAGAAGGGGAGCTTGCCCCAGACCTGGGGATCGAGGCCGCTGGCTTCCAGCGCGTCCGCGGGGTAGGTCTTGGGTTGACGGCAGGCGGGGCAGATGACACGCACCAGCCGCTGCGCCAGGATGCAGTTGAGCGCCGAGACGAAATTGTAGGGCTCGACTCCCATGTTGAGGAAGCGCCCGATGACGTCCACCACGTTGTTGGCGTGGACGGTGGTGAAGACCAGGTGGCCGGTCAGAGCGGACTGGATGGCGATCTGCGCGGTCTCGGTGTCGCGGATCTCGCCCACCATGATCTTGTCGGGGTCGTGGCGCAGGATGGAGCGCAGGCCGCGGGCGAAGGTCAGGCCCTTCTTCTCGTTCACCGGGATCTGGGTGACGCCGCGGATCTGGTACTCGACCGGGTCCTCGATGGTGATGATCTTGTCCTCATCGGTCTTGATCTCGTTCACGGCGGCGTAAAGGGTCGTGGTCTTGCCGCTGCCGGTGGGCCCGGTGACCAGCACCATGCCGTAGGGCTCGGCGATGTAGCGGCGGAAGCGGCGCAGCGTCTCTTCGTCGAAGCCCACCACGTCCAGGGTGAGCTGGCGGAACTTCTCGCTCATGGACTCCTTGTCGAGCACGCGCAGGACGGCGTCCTCGCCATGGACGGAGGGCATGATGGAGACGCGGAAGTCGATGAAGCGGCCGCTGTACTTCACGCGGAAGCGGCCATCCTGGGGGACGCGGCGCTCGGCGATGTCGAGCTCGCTCATCACCTTGATGCGGGAGATGATGGTGGAATGGTGCTCGCGGGCGATGGGCTGCATGGCCTGCTGCAGCACTCCGTCGATGCGGTACTTGATGATGACGGAGTCGTCGCGGGTCTCGATGTGGATGTCGCTGGCGCGCCGCTGCAGGGCGGTGAAGATGGTGGTGTCGACCAGGCGGATGATAGGACTGATGTCGCCCTCGGCGGTCAGCCGCTCGATGGAGATGGTCTCGTCGCCGTTCTCGTCTTCGCGGATGACGTCCAGGGTGAAGCCCTCGCTGGCCTCGTCCAGCACGCGCTGCGACTGCTCGGTCTTCTTGAGGATGTCGCTGATCTGCGAGAGCGTGCCCACCTTGGTCACGATGCGCCGGCTGAGCAGCAGCGCGATCTCGTCAATCATCATCAGCCGGCTGGGATCGGCGAGGGCGATGACCAGGCGGCCGTCCGCTGCTTCCTCCAGGGGGACGAAGTTGTAGCGGAACATCATGTCCACGGGGATGGAGCGGAAGAGTTCGTGCTGGATGTGGAAATTACGCAGGTCCACGAACTCGCAGCGGTAGCGGCGGGCCAGGTCGCGCGCCCGCACCTCTTCGCTGCCTCCGCTCTCGGCGGCCTTGCCGCCGTTGCCGCCCACGAACAGTGGTTTCTTCTCAGGCATAAGACTCCGGTTCAGCTCGCCGCGCCTGCCCCCAGGCTGAAGATCGGCAGGTAGAGCGAGATCAGGACGAAGGCCACCACCAGCGCCATCACGATCAAGACCATGGGTTCGACCAGGGACATGGCCGCGGCCATGGCGGTCTGCACGTCCTCCTCGAAGAACTCCGCCAGCGAGTTGAGCATGGCGGGCAGGGCGCCGGTGGATTCGCCCACTTCGATCATTTCCACCGCCAGGTCGGGGAAGACGTGCGTGTCCTCCAGGCTGGCGGAGAGAGGTCTGCCCTCGCGCACGCCGCGCCCGGCATCGCGCACCGCGGCCGACATCAGCGGGCTGTCGATGGAGGCAGCGGCAGTCTCCAGCGAGGGAACCAGCGGCAGGCCGCCGCTGAGCAGCGTAGCCAGGGTGCGGGCGAACATCGCCACCTGGTAACGGAGCCAGATCTCGCCGGCCACCGGCAGGGAGCGGCGGAGGCGGTCGAACTGCCGCCCTCCGCGCTCACTCTGTTTCCACCACCATAGCCCCAGCCCCAACAGAATGATACCCCCCAGGAACAAGACGAAGTGCATGCGCAGCGCCGTGCCCACCGAGATCATGAAGACAGTGAGGGGCGGCAGATCGGCGTGGAAGGTGGCAAACAGCTCGGCGAAGCGCGGCACCACGTAGGTCAGCAGGAAGGTAAGCATCACCAGGATGGCGGCCAACAGCAGGGCGGGATACACCAGCGAAGCCAGCAGTTTCTTGCGGAAGCTGGTGGTCAAGCGCTGGTACGCGATGTAGCGGCCCAGCACCTCTTCCAGGTTGCCGCTCTTCTCCCCGGCCAGCAGCGTGGTGGTGTAGATGGAAGGGAACAATCCCTGGGAAGCGAAGGCCTCGGAGAGGGGCTCGCCGCTCTTGAGGCGCTCGCGCACGTTCTCCAGGACGGCGCGGAAGCGGGCATCGCGCTGCCGGCGCAGGAGCAGGTCGATGGCCGTCAGGATGGGCAGCCCGGCGTGGATCAGGGTGAGAAACTGCTGGTTGAAGACGACAAAGGGACCGTGCTTGATGCGGCGGCGGCCCAGGCGGACGCCCCCGGGGGCCAGTACCCCGCGCGGACGCACGGAGTACACCAGGAACCCCTGCTGCGCCACCCGCTCCCGCACCTCGACCTCGGAGCGCCCCGTCTCCAGTTGTTGCAGGACGTGGCCGCGCTCATCGGCCATCTTGACCAGGAATTCCGCCATTCGTGTCTTAAAAGTCTATCACTTGCGGGGCTCCCGGTTCACGGGGCGGAGGCCGGGCTCCCGGCCTGATGGAAGAAGCTGCGGCCGCGCTGCTCATGGCCCAGGAGGAGGGCCGCAGCCAGGGAGACGATGACGACCGTCTCGAACAGGGCCAGGGCCGTGGGATAGCCCAGGCGGTCGCGCAGGTAGTACTCGATGGAGTTGACGGGGGCGGCGAAAAGGATGCCCAACTGGTAAGACAGCCCCGGCATGAGGCCGCGGGCGGAATCGGGGGCCAGTTCGTTCAAGTGCGCTGGGATCACGCCCCAGGCGCCTTGCACACCCACCTGCATCAGAAAGGCCCCTAGGGCGAGCCAGGCGGCTCCGCGCCCGAAGGCCCAGAGCGGGATCAC